>JAHEDO010000110.1 GCA_024641185.1 Burkholderiaceae bacterium
GAGGCGCTGCGCGACCGTCGGCTGTCGTTTCACCTGGGCGAAGATCCGCCGGTGATCAGGCGCTCCATCGCCGACTCCGCAGGACGGCGCTAGCCTGCGACGAGGGCGACGAGGGCGACGAGGGCGACGAGGGCGACGAGGGCGACGAGGGCGACGAGGGCGGCGGTTCGGCTCGCTGTCAGCCTTTGCGCTCGGGTGCCAGTCAGCCGCGGAGCAGCCCGCGTCTCGCGAGGTTGTCCATCAGCGCGCCGATGCCGAACTCCCAGCGCGGAATCGCGTCGCAGCGATCGACGGTGTTCAGCAGCGCGCCCAGGCTGTCGCAGCGGATCTCGACCTCGTCGCCGATCACGTGCGTGAAGCCCATGCCGCGCTCGCCACGGTCCTGGTTCGGCGCGAACATCGTGCCCATGAACAGCATGAAGCCGTCGGGATACTGATGGTGGGCACCCCATGCGTGGCCGACGAGCTCGAGCGGGTCCCGGCTGATCTCGCGCATCGACGAGCGTCCTTCGAGCCGGTAGCCGTCGGTGCCGCGCACCGTCAGCACGAGCTCGGCACCGCGCACCTGGTCGATGCCGAAGCGCTCGTCGAACAGCCGGATGAACGGGCCGATCGCGCAGGAGGCGTTGTTGTCCTTCGCCTTGCCGAGCAGCAGCGCGCTGCGCCCTTCGAAGTCCCGCAGGTTCACGTCGTTGCCCAGCGCCGCACCGACCACTTCGCCTGCGGAGCTCACCGCGAGCACGACCTCGGGCTCCGGATTGTTCCAGGTCGACGCGGGGTGCAGTCCGACGCGTGCGCCGAATCCCACCGCCGCCATCGGCGGACATTTGGTGAAGATCTCGGCGTCGGCCCCGATGCCGACCTCCAGGTACTGCGACCAGGCGCCCTGCTCGAGCAGCACCGCCTTGATTCTGGCCGCCTGCTCGGAGCCCGGACGCACCGCCCGCAGGTCGCCGCCGAGGATCTCGGTGACGCTCGCGCGGATCTCGTCGGCGCGGCTCGCATCGCCGCGGGCCTGCTCCTCGATCACGCGTTCGAGCAGGCTCGACACGAAGGTCACACCGCTCGCCTTGACCGGCTGCAGGTCGCTGGGCGCGAGCAGACGCGGCGTCGATTCGTCGCCGGCCAGGCTGGCCGACAGCAGTGACGCGACGTCGCCGATCACCGGCGCGTCGGCGCGAGCGACCGCCACGCGGTCTGCGCGTTCGAGCAGCGCCGAGACCGTCGGCGCGCGCGATGACAGGTCCACCACCTCGCCGTTGCCGCGCACCGCGATCGGCACGGGCCCGCCCGAGGCGCCAGGAAGCCACGCCCGGCCCACCAGCGTGGCGCCGGCCAGGTCTGCCGGCAGGAATCGTTTGACGATCTGTTCCGGGGTCTTGGGGTCCATCGGACGCTCCTGTGAAGTCATGCGCCGGTCAACCGTCGACCTGGCCGACATCGCGCACCGCGCCACGCGACGCATTCGTCGCCAGTGCGGCGTACGCGCGCAGTGCCATCGATACGGGCCGAACGCGCGACACGGGTTTCCATGCTCTGGTGCCGCGCGCGAGCATCTCGTCGCGGCGCCGCGAGAGTTCGTCGTCGTCCACGTCCAGGTGCACGCGCCGCGCGGGAATGTCGAACTCGATCGCGTCGCCGTCGCGCACCAGCCCGATCGGTCCGCCCTCGGCGGCTTCGGGCGACACGTGCCCGACGGACAGCCCGGAAGTCGCGCCCGAGAATCGACCGTCGGTGAGCAGCGCGCAGGCCTTGTCCAGGCCGCGCGCCTTCATGTAGGACGTCGGCTTGAGCATCTCCTGCATGCCCGGGCCGCCCTTGGGCCCTTCGTAGCGGATCACCACGACCTGACCGGCCTTCACGCGGCCGTCGAGGATCGCTTGCTGCGCGTCGTCCTCGCTCTCGAAGACGACCGCGGTGCCGCGAAACCGGAGCACCGAGGCGTCGACGCCGGCGGTCTTCACGATGCAGCCCTGCTCGGCGAGGTTGCCGTGCAGCACCGCCAGGCCGCCGTCGCTGCTGTAGGCGTGCGCGCCGTCGCGCACGCAGCCCTGCGCGCGATCCGTATCCAGCGTGTCCCAGCGGCGCGACTGCGAGAACGCGCTGCTCGAACGCTCGCCGCCAGGTGCGGCACGGTAGAACTCCCGGACCTGCGGCGACGGGTTGCGCCGGACGTCCCAGATCTCCAGTGCCTCGCCCAGCGTGGCGCTGTGCACCGTGCGAACGTCACGGTGGATCAGGCCGAGTCGGTCGAGTTCGCCGAGGATCCCCATCACCCCGCCCGCGCGGTGCACGTCCTCCATGTGCCACAGCGGCGTCGACGGAGACACCTTGCACAGGTGCGGTGTCGAACGCGATATCCGGTCGACGTCGGCGATGGTGAAGCCGGCCTGAGCGTCGTGCGCGGCGGCCAGAAGGTGCAGCACCGTATTGGTCGATCCGCCCATCGCGACGTCCATGCGCATCGCGTTCTCGAAGGCTTCGAAGGTGGCGACGGAACGCGGCAGGACGCTCGTGTCGTCGTGTTCGTACCAGCGTTTGGCGAGTTCGACCACGCGCGTGCCGGCCCGCTCGAACAGGCCTCTGCGATCGCCGTGCGTGGCCAGCAGCGAGCCGTTGCCCGGC
The DNA here is from genome assembly GCA_024641185.1 of Burkholderiaceae bacterium. Classification (GTDB taxonomy): domain Bacteria; phylum Pseudomonadota; class Gammaproteobacteria; order Burkholderiales; family Burkholderiaceae_E; genus Quisquiliibacterium. Next base: position 2,626 of record JAHEDO010000110.1, read on the forward strand.
AGCGCCAGGCCGAGCGCCTCGGCCAGGCAGTTCATCGAGTTCGCGGTGAACATGCCGGCGCAGGCACCGCAGGTCGGGCACGACTGCTCTTCGAACGCCAGGATCTTCTGCGCCGAACTCTCGCTGCTGGCGCCGACGATCAGCGAATCGACCGCGTCGATCTTGATCGTCTTCCCTTCCCACTGCACCTTGCCGGCCTCCATCGGGCCGCCGGACACGAACACGGTCGGGATGTTCAGCCGCAGCGCGGCCATCAGCATGCCCGGGGTGATCTTGTCGCAATTGGAGATGCATACCAGCGCGTCGGCGCAGTGCGCGTTGACCATGTACTCGACGCTGTCGGCGATCAGGTCTCGCGAAGGCAGCGAGTACAGCATGCCCAGATGGCCCATCGCGATGCCGTCGTCGACCGCGATCGTGTTGAACTCGCGGGCGATCGCGCCTGCCGCGTAGACCTGCTCGGCGACCAGATCACCGAGGTTCTTCAGGTGGACGTGGCCGGGCACGAACTGGGTGTAGGAATTGGCGATCGCGACGATCGGTTTGCCGAGATCGGAACCCTTGACGCCGGTCGCGCGCAGCAAGGCTCGCGCGGCGGAGTTGATACGACCTTCGAGGGCAGTGGCTGAGCGCAGTCTGGGCATGATCGGATTTGTCGAAGTGTGTGGAGATTGGGTGCGTCCGAGGTTGGCGGCCGGCCGGGCTCGGGAAGCGGGTCAGGTATGGGAAAAGAGCGTGACGCCGGCGCTCGGCAGCTCGGCCGTCAGCACGCTGCCGCTCTCCGACTCGGTCATCACGAGCTGCGATGAGCCGGGGCGATACGCGACGTTGGTGACCGCGGCGCCCGCGGGGCTGCGCACGAAATGCGTGACGCCACCGCGGGCGTCGACCACGAAGGCGCCGCCCAGACTCGCGTGTGCGACCACGAGCCGGTTCTCGACGTCGACCGCGAGGCCGTCCGGGCCGCTGGTGCCGAAGAAGGTGCGGAACGCGCCGACCTTGGACAGCGAGCCGTCCTTCATCAGCGGGCCGCGCCACACCGCGTTGGCCCGGGTGACCGCGACATAGAGCGACTTGCCGTGCGCGTCGAACGCGATGCCGTTCGGGCTCGGCAGGTTGGCCATCAGGCAGTCGAGCCGATCGGTGGCCGGATCCCAGCGGTAGACACGCCCGGTGGGATCGTGCAGACCGGTCTGGCCCTGGTCGGTGAACCAGCAGCGCCCATGCGAATCGAAGATCAGGTCGTTGACGCCCTTGAACGACTCGCTGTTGCGGTGCTCGAGCAGCGGGTCGACACGGCCGGTGGCGAGATCGAGCCGCAGGATTCCGCGTCGGTAGTCGGTGATCCACGCGCTGCCGTCGCGGTGAATGGCCAGTCCGTTGGGCCAGCCGTCGTATTCGGCGATTAGCGTCCAACGCAGCGACGCGTCGATGCGGAACACCCGGCCGTGCGGGATATCGGTCAGGTAGAGATTGCCGGCGCGGTCGAAGACAGGACCCTCGAGGAAGCTGTCGGCGACCTGGCCGAGCTTGTTCGCGGTCGCCCATGCCGTCGGCTCGGGCCGTCGAAACTCGGCCGGCATGGCGGTCAGCACCCTTGCGTCGATCACGACCGGGGGAGTGAAGCTCAGGTTCCACATGACAGTGCCCCGCGTTCGGCGTTGCGTCAGAAGATCCGGCCGGGATTCAGGATTCCGCGCGGATCCAGTGCGTTCTTCAGCGTTCGCATCAGTGCGATCTCCTGCGCATTGCGCGACATCGGCAGCCATCGGCGCTTCTCGATGCCGATCCCGTGCTCCGCGGAAATCGAGCCGCCGATCGCCTGCAACGGTTCGTACACGATGCGCTCGACGGTCTCGTGCGCATCGTCGGGCAGCCCGCCGCGGCTGAAGACCAGGTGCAGATTGCCGTCGCCCATGTGCCCGAACACCCAGAACCGGCCATCCGGCCAACGGCGGTGGAAGCCGGCGTCGACCCTGTCGACGTAGGCCGGGATCTCCGCGATCGGCATCGACACGTCGAAACCGAAGACTTCACCGAACTGCCGGGTCTGCAGGACGTCGTCGCGCAATGCCCAGATCGCGGCGGCCTCGGTCTGCGACTGCGCGATCGCGGCGTCGACGATCAGACCCTGTTCGAGCGCCACTTCCAGCGCGGCATCGAAGCGCTGCGCGTCGGCCGGCGAGTCGCCGCCCATCGCTTCGATCAGGACGTAGTACGCGTGGCCGTGCGGCACCGGTGGGCGGCCCTTGGCCGGCTCGGTGGTCACCAGCCGATAGAACGCCGGCCACATCACCTCGAAGGCGGACAGCGAGCCGCCCAGCGCACGATCCATGTGCTTGAGCAACCGCGTCAGCGACTCGAAGTCGTCGACCGCCGCGAACGCGACGTCCTGTCGCGCGGGCTTCTCGCGCAGCCTCAGCACCATGCGCGTGATCAGGCCCAGCGTGCCTTCGGAGCCGACGAACAGTTGCTTCAGGTCGTAGCCGGCGTTGTTCTTGATCAGCCGGTTCATCGACGAGATCACCGTCCCGTCGGCCAGCACCGCCTCGACGCCGAGAACCATGTCGCGGGTCATGCCGAAGCGAAGCACGCGGTTGCCGCCGGCATTGGTCGACGCGTTTCCGCCCAGCGTGGCGCTGCCGCGCGCGCCGAGGTCCAGCGGAAACGACAGCCCCTGCGCGTCGGCGGCTTCCTGCAACTGCTGCAGCGTGACGCCCGCCTGCGCCACCGCGACCCGCTGCACCGAGTCGATCGATTCGACGCTGCGCATGCGCTCCATCGAGACGACGATGTCCGCCTCCGTGGCGTCGGTGCCGTGCACCAGCCCGGTGAGGCCGCCGTGGACGACGACCGGCTGACGTGCGGCGTGGCACTCGGCGAGGATCCGGGAGACTTCCTCCGTGCTGGCCGGGCGCAGCAGCAGCGGCGAGGCGATCGGCTGATCGAGGCGCCAGTTCGAGCTTCGGCCCTTCAGGTCGGCGCCTTCGACGATCGCCGCGGGCGGCAGGAAGGACTTGAGCGTGGCGACGAGATCGCCTGAAATCATCGTTGTCTCCGTGTCACTTTTCGGCTTCCGGCCCCGCAGGTCCTCTCGCCGACTGGCGCGCTGGCGCGATCGCAGGCGACACTCGCGATCTTACGCGACACGTGAACCGGCAAGTCCCCGGTTGCGGCGCCTGACAGCAGATCGATCGCAGCCTCGTCGATCGGAACGATTGACGCCGGGCTGCCGCTAGAATCCGGTTCATCGGCGCGACGAACGCATCGGGCAAGCCGGTGGCGCGTGCGGGACGATTCCAACCAGAAGACGAGAAGGGGAGACCATGAACGTCCAACAGATCCGCGGCGCCGCCGCGTTCGCGCTTGCCTTGCTCGGGCACTTTGCGGTGCACGCACAGACGGTCACCGTCGTGACCTCGTTCCCGAAGGAACTGACCGCGGCCTACAAGTCGGCGTTCGAGAAGGCCAATCCGGGCACCAAGGTCGAGATCCTCAACAAGGGCACGTCGGCAGGCGTTGCGTATACGCGGGAGTCGTCTGCAGGCGGCCGCCCCGACGTTTTCTGGGCCTCAGCGCCGGACGCCTTCGAGGTGCTGGCCAAGGAAGGGCTGCTGGAGCAGTACGACCCCGGCATCAAGGGCATCCCCGAGAAGATCGGCAATTACCCGGTCAACGACCCGCAGGGTTATTACCGCGGACAGGCGCTGGCCGGCTACGGAATCATGTGGAACACCCGTTACACGAAAGCCCACAAGCTGCCCGACCCGCGCGAATGGGCCGACCTGGCCAGGCCGGTCTATCACGGCCACGTCGCGATGTCGTCGCCGTCGCGCTCGGGGACCACGCACCTGACGATCGAGACGATCCTGCAGGGCGAGGGCTGGGGCAGGGGATGGTCGCAGATCCTGCAGATCGGCGGCAATTGCGCGGCGATCACCGAACGCAGCTTCGGCGTGCCGGACGGCGTGTCCAATGGGCAGTTCGGCCTCGGACTGGTGATCGATTTCTTCGGCCTGGCGGCGCAGAACTCCGGGTTCCCGGTCGGGTTCGTCTATCCGTCGGTGACCGCGATCGTTCCGGCCAACATCGGACTGGTCAAGGGCGGCAAGGACCTCGAGATGGGCAAGCGGTTCATCCAGTTCACGCTTTCGCCGCAGGGCCAGGAACTGCTGCTCGACCCGAAGATCAGCCGGCTGCCGGTGCTGCCCGAGACCTACAAGAAGGCGCCGGCCGGGTATCCGAATCCCTACGGCGGCAAGATCCAGGCGAAGGTCAATTTCGATTCGAACGCTTCGGCCCGTCGCTACTATCTCGTGTCGGCGTTGTTCGACCAGACCGTCACATTCCGCCACAAGGAACTGGCCGCCGCTGCCGGGGCGATCGACGAGGCCGCCGCGCGGCTCGCGCGCAAGCCGAACGCGGAGGGCGAGAAGCTCCTCGCCGAGGCGCGCGCGCTGGCGTACACACCGGTCGTCGACGAGGCCAAGATGGCCGACGACGGGTTCGTTGCGGTGTTTCGGGACACCAAGCGAAGCGCGGCCAAGCAGAAGCAGATGACCGCGCTGGAAGAGCACTGGGGCAACGAGGCGCGCCAGAACTACGAGCGCGCGATCGAACTGGCCGGCAAGGCGGCGGCGATGGCGAAGTAGGCCGCGGCCGACTCGAGCGCCCATGCCGCGCTTCGGACTGGCGATCACGGCGCTCGCCCTCGCGATCGCCGCCTTTCTCGTCGTCTTCCTGATCGTTCCGGTCGTCACCGTCGTCTGGGTTGCGTTCTCGAACCCGGAGGGCGGGTTCACGCTGTCGCATTTCTCCGGGTTCTTCTCGCTGTCGCTGATGCGCGAGTCCTTCGGCAACAGCCTGTACGTCGCCGCGATGGCCGTGCTGTTTTCGACGATAGTCGCGGTGCCGCTCGCCTATTTCACCGTGCGATTCCAGTTCCGCGGCGCGATCCTGATCCAGACGCTCGGGGTGCTGCCGCTGATCATGCCCGCCTTCGTCGGTGCGGCGGCGCTGCAGCTGCTCTTCGGGCGCTCGGGCTCCGTCAATCTGCTGCTCGGTGAGTGGTTCGACCTCAACATTCCGGTGATGGACGGACTCAACGGGGTCGTGTTCGTCGAGACGCTGCACTACTTTCCGTTCATCCTGATGAACCTGTCGGTGGCGCTGAACGGCATCGACACCTCGATGGAGGAGGCCGCGCAGAACCTGGGTTCGTCGGGCTGGCGGCTGTTCCGCCGGATCGTGTTCCCGCTCGCGCTGCCGGGCTACCTCGCCGGTGCGTCGCTGGTGTTCATCAAGGTCTTCGACGACCTCGGCACGCCGCTCGTGCTCAACGTGACCAACATGCTCGCGCCCCAGGCCTATCTGCGCGTCACCTCGATCGGGCTCGAGGATCCGATCGGCTACGTGATCTGCTTCATCCTCGTGGGGTTCTCGGTCGCGGCGATGGCCGGCTCCGCGATGTTCCTGCGCGGGCGCGACTTCGCGACGCTGCAGCGCGGCGCGACGTCGCTGCTGCGCCGCGAGCTGCGTCCCTGGCAGTCAACGCTCGCCTATCTGTGGATCGGCGCGCTGCTGCTGCTGGTGCTGTCGCCGCACCTGGGGGTGCTCCTGCTCTCGTTCTCCAAGGTCTGGAGCTACAGCGTGCTGCCCGACGTCTATACGCTGGACAACTACGCGACGGTGTTCCAGGACTCGACGCGCATGATCTGGAACACGTTCGTCTACTGCGGGGCTGCGGCACTGATCGACGTCGTGATCGGCACCGCGATCGCCTATCTCGTGCTGCGCACCAGGCTGCCCGGACGCCAGCTTCTGGACCACATGGCGACAGTCGCCCTGGCCATGCCCGGCGTCGTCCTCGGGATCGGGTATCTGCGCACCTTCCGCGACGTCGAACTCCCGTTCACCGGTACGATGCTCACGTCGAGCTGGCTCATCTTCGTGCTCGCGTACTCGGTGCGACGGCTGCCTTACGCGCTGCGCGCGTGCACGGCGGCGCTGCAGCAGGTGCACGTCTCCCTCGAGGAAGCCGCGCAGAATCTCGGCGCACCGCGGGCGCGCACGGTCTGGCGCGTCATGGTCCCGCTGATGATGGGCGGGATTCTCGCCGGGTTCGTCACCAGCTTCGTCACAGCGGCAGTCGAAATCTCGGAGACCATCCTGCTGACGAGCCGCGAGAGCCTCGCGCCGATGTCCTATGGCATCTATCTCTACATGCAGTCGATCGCGGGACGCGGTCCGGGTGCGGCGCTCGGCGTGATCGCGGTGGTCGTGGTCGCGCTGGGCACCTACGCCTCGCACAGGATCGTCGCGTCGCGGCAGGCGCATAACATCGCAAGGAGAGCCACATGACGGTTCCGGTGAGAGTCGAGGCCCGTGACGTCAGCCTCGCATTCGGCAGGAACACCGTGCTGCGCGACATCGGGGTGACGGTCGAGCCGGGCGAGTTCTTCGCGCTGCTCGGTCCGTCCGGCTGCGGCAAGTCCACGCTGCTGCGCCTGATCGCCGGGTTCAATCGGGCGCAGCGCGGTGCGATCCTGATCGACGGCGAGGACGTCACCGCGGTCCCGCCCTGGAAGCGCAACGTCGGGATGGTGTTCCAGAGCTACGCGCTCTGGCCTCACATGACGGTCGGCGAGAACGTCGCGTTCGGGCTCGAGGAGCGGCGTCTGCCGCGCGCCCAGGTCCGGGAACGTGCGGCACGCGCACTGGATCTCGTGGGCCTCGCCGAGTATGCGGCGCGCCGCCCCGGCCAGCTCTCCGGCGGCCAGCAGCAGCGCGTGGCGCTTGCCAGAACGCTTGCGATCGAGCCACGGGTGCTGCTGCTCGACGAGCCATTGTCGAACCTCGATGCCAAGCTGCGCACGCACATGCGCCGCGAGCTGGTCGTGATGCAGAAGAAACTCGGGATCACCACGATCTTCGTGACCCACGACCAGGAAGAAGCGATGACCACCGCCGACCGGATCGCGGTGATGCACCAGGGAATCATCCAGCAGGTCGGTGCTCCGACCGAGCTGTACGACAACCCCGTCAACCGGTTCGTCGCGGAGTTCGTCGGTACGATCAATCTCGTGCCCGCACGCGCGTCAGGCGGGTCGGTTTCTTCTGCACTGGGTGCTGTCGATCTGTCGGGCGTCGCGGGCACTCGCGCGGGCGCTGTCGAGATCGCGTTTCGCCCGCACAGCATCGTGCTGAGCGCGGTTCCCGGTGACGACGCACGCCACTGGCTCGGGGCGAC
>JAHEDO010000111.1 GCA_024641185.1 Burkholderiaceae bacterium
GATCGACGCGGCGCTCGCCGTGCTCGAGCGCGAGGGCGCGCGCCTGGTCGAGGTGTCGCTGCCGCGCACCAGTCTGTCGATCCCCGCCTACTACGTGATCGCGCCCGCCGAGGCGTCCAGCAACCTCAGCCGCTTCGACGGCGTGCGCTACGGCTTTCGCGCGCCGCAGTACGACGATCTGCTCGACATGTACGAGAAGAGCCGCTCCCAGGGATTCGGCGCCGAGGTGAAGCGCAGGATCCTCGTCGGCGCCTATGTGCTGTCGCACGGCTATTACGACGCCTACTATCTGCAGGCGCAGAAGCTGCGCCGGCTCATCGCGCAGGACTTCGGCCAGGCTTTCGCGCAAGTCGACGTGATCGCCGGCCCGGTATCGCCGACGGTCGCGTGGAACATCGGGGAGCGATTCGACGATCCGGTGCGCAACTACCTGGCCGATATCTACACGCTGCCGGCGTCGCTGGCGGGGCTGCCCGGCATGTCGGTGCCCGTGGGCTTCGGCGAGGGTGCCCGCCCGGTGGGTTTGCAGCTGATCGGCGACTATTTCAGCGAGGCGCGACTGCTCGGCGTGGCGCACCGTTTCCAGTCGGTCACCGACTGGCACACGCGCCGCCCGCCCGGGGCGGGCGGCGATGCCGCGAGGGCAGCGGCGTGAGCATGTCGCCGCATCGCGGTCCGCTGCGATTTCTGGCGCTCGCCGCCGGTCTTCTCGTGCTCGGCGCCTGTTCGATGACGCCAGGCGGCGGCCGGCCCACGCCGATCGCCGACCGGCCGATCGACCTGAACGGCGCGTGCGCGCAATCCGACGCGGACGGCTTTCGCGAGCAGGCGACGCTGCAGGTGCGCGACAACGCGGTCCAGTCGTTGTCGTGGCAGCTCTGGGTCGGCAAGCGCGGAAGCTGCCGGTTCGAGCAGGGCGAGTTTCGCCAGACCAAGTGGCGACCGCACATCGAGATGGTCGCCCGCGACGGCAGCGGCTGCAGGCTGCTCGTCTGGCAGGATTCGCGCCGCGTCACGCTCGCGCACAACGGCTGCGAACGCTACTGCACGCCGGGGGTCTATGAACAGGCCTGGCCGGTGATGTTCGACCCGCGCAGCGGTGGTTGCGCAAGGCTCTAGGGCCTGTTTCCAGAGGCTCCAACAGGATTCGACGAATGAAGTGGGAAGTGGTCATCGGGCTGGAGACCCACGCGCAACTGGCGACGCGATCCAAGATCTTCTCGGGCGCCGCCACCGCGTTCGGTGCGGCACCCAACACGCAGGCCTGTCCGGTCGACCTGGCGCTGCCCGGCGTGCTGCCGGTGATGAACCGGGCGGCGGTCGACTGCGCGATCCGCCTGGGTCTGGCGATCGGCGCCGACATCGCGCCGCGCTCGGTGTTCGCGCGCAAGAACTACTTCTACCCCGACCTGCCCAAGGGCTACCAGATCAGCCAGTACGAGATTCCGGTCGTGATGGGAGGGTCGCTCGCGATCGCCTGGGACGAGGGCGGCGAGCAGCACGAGAAGACGGTTCACCTGACGCGCGCCCACCTCGAGGAGGACGCGGGCAAGTCGCTGCACGAGGACTTCCACGGGATGACCGGCATCGACCTGAACCGCGCCGGTACGCCGCTGCTCGAGATCGTCACCGAGCCCGACATGCGATCGGCCAAGGAAGCGGTCGCCTACGCGAAGGCGCTGCACGGCCTGGTCGTGTGGCTGGGCATCTGCGACGGCAACATGCAGGAAGGCTCTTTTCGCTGCGACGCCAATGTGTCGGTGCGCCCGTTCGGCGAGGAGAAGCTCGGTACCCGCAGTGAAATCAAGAACCTCAATTCGTTCCGCTTCCTGGAGCGTGCAATCGACTATGAAGTGCGCCGCCAGATCGAACTGATCGAGGACGGCGGAAAGGTGGTGCAGGAGACGCGCCTGTACGACCCGGACCGCGACGAGACGCGGTCGATGCGCAGCAAGGAAGACGCGCACGACTACCGCTACTTTCCCGATCCGGACCTGCCCCCGCTGGTGATCGCACCCGAATGGGTGGAGGCGGTGCGCGGGTCGCTGCCGCCGCTGCCCGCGACATTGCGGATGCGCTTTGTCGACGAGTACGGATTGTCGGGTTACGACGCGACGACGTTGACCGCGTCGCGCGATGTCGCCGACTACTTCGACAAGGTCGTCGGCACGATGGCAGGCATCGCGCCGGCCGCGTCGCAGGACGCCGCGCGAAGCCAGGCCAAGGCGGCCGCCAACTGGGTCATGGGCGATCTCGCCGCGGCGCTGAACCGCGACGGCATCGACGTCGACGCGAGCCCGGTCGGCGCCGAGCAGCTCGCGCTGCTGGTCTGCCGGATCCAGGACGGCACGATCTCCGGGAAGATCGCGCGCGAGGTTTTCCAGGCGATGTGGTCCGAGCGCGCCGCCGGCGACGACGCGGCCGACCGGATCATCGAGTCGCGCGGTCTGAAGCAGATCAGCGACACCGGCGCGATCGAGGCGATCGTCGACACGGTGCTCGCCGCCAATCCGAAGTCGGTCGAGGAGTTCCGCGCCGGCAAGGACAAGGCGTTCAACGCGCTGGTCGGCCAGGTGATGAAGGCGACCAAGGGCAAGGCGAACCCGCAGCAGGTCAACGATCTGCTGAGGCGAAAGCTCGCGGGCTGAGCCGGCGGGGCTTCCCCCGTACTCAGGCGCGCTCGCGCAGCCGCATCCGCAGGTCGCGCGGTGCCATCGTGAACGCCAGCCACTCGAGGGGCTCGCCGCCGCCGGCGGGTTCGACGCTGTCGATGTCGAAGCGGCCCAGCAGCGTCGCCATCGCCATCTTCATTTCCATCAGCGCGAGGTTTCGGCCGGGGCACATGCGCGGTCCGGCGCCGAAGGGCATCGACACGCGCTTCGAAGCGCTGGCGACCTGGCCGGGGTGGCCCTCGGCGAGCCAGCGTGCGGGCTCGAACGCGACCGGATCCGGGAAGAAGCGCCCGTCCATCGTGTCGCGCCGCACGACGCCGAGAATCTGGACATCGGCGGGCACCCGGACGTCGCCGACGATGACCTCGTGGTTCGAGACCGCCGCGAGCATCGGTGCGACCGGCTTCAGACGCATCGTCTCGTGCGCGCAGGCTTCGACATAGTCGAGTTGCGCGAGCTGCTCGAGCGTCGGCACGACCGCGTCGCCGACCACGCGCAGCACCTCTTCGCGCGCGAGCCTCAGCGCGTCGGGATTGTGCGCGAGCAGGTAGATCATCCAGGACAGCGTGTTCGCAGTCGTGTCCTCGCCGGCCAGCAGCATCGTCAGCACGTTGCCGGCGACGTCGCGGTCGCCGACACCGCTGTCGCCAAGATCGGCCGCCGCGATCATCGCGTCGAGCAGGTTCTCCGGGTGCTCGCGGCGCGCGGGCTCGGCCTGCAGGCGCGCCCTTGCCTGCGCGACGAATCCGTCGATCGCCGCCTTCACCGCGACGACGCTGCGGTCGAGACTGCGGTCCTCGGCGCGCTTGAAATACCGCCACACCGGGAAGGGGGCGAGCATGCGCTTCCACAGCATCGGGAAGATCTTGTCGATGTGGCGCTGGATCACGTCTTCGTCCGATTCCAGCGTGTTCACGTCGGCGCCGAACGCGAGCCCGGCGATCGCGTCGACGGTGAAGCGCATCAGGTCGGCCTGCAGGTCGATCGTCGCGCCGGCGCTGGCGGCCTTGCGCCAGCGTCCGTGCAGCCGATTCGTGACCTTGACCAGAGACGGGAAGTAGGCGCGCAGATGCCGCGGATCGAATCCGGCCATGACCATGCGCCGCTGGTGCTTCCACGCCTCGCCGTTCGCGCTGAACACGCCGACGTCCAGGCCCATCTCCCGCACCAGCACCGCTCCGGTCTGCGGACGGTTGAAGCTCTCGGGGCGGTCGCGCAGTATCTTGCTGACGAGCTCGTGGTCGGCGACCGCCAGCACGGTTCGCCGCCCGATCCGGAAGCGGAACATCGGCCCGAGCTCGCGGCTCCACGCCTCGAGCGTGCGGTGCATCGATTCCGGGCGGATCTGCAGCATGTTGCCGAGCAGCGGGACGCCCCGCGGCGACGGCAGATCGCGCATCTCGCGAATGGCGATGTCAGCCACGATAGCGCTGGTCCACTTCGACGCGGGTTCCGGCGACCAGCGCATTCAGCTGATTCGCCAGGCCCACCACCGCGAGCAGTTCGCCGAACTGCTCCTCGGTCATGCCCTTGGCGCGCGCCGCGCCGGTGTGCGTGGTCACGCAGTATTCGCAATCGTTGGTCATCGAGATCGCGACGTAGATCAGCTCCTTGGTCAGCGCGTCGAGCGCGCCGGGCCGCATCACCGTCTTGACCTGCTGCCAGGTGCGCTCGAGCAGCGCCGGGTCGTTGGCGAGCACCCGCCAGATGTCGTTGACGTAATCGGTGTTGCGACTCGCGCGGATGTCGTCGAAGACGGCGCGCGCTTGGGGACTCGCCTGGGCGTCGTCCAGTTTGGGCCATAGTGCCATCGGAACCTCCTGTCGATCGGTATTCGTTCGGCGCCAGGACCCGCCGACGGCGGGCCTCGGACCTGTCAGGCTTCCGCCGGCACGCCGTATCGCGCACGATACGCCGAGACCTTGTCCTTGTATTCGGCCAGCGCCGCGGCGTCGCCGGTGCCGGACTCCAGAAACGCGAGCACGTCGTCCAGGCTCGCGATCGAGATCACCGGGATGCCGTACAGGGCGCGCACCTCCTGCACCGCGGAACGCTCGGTCGGATAGTCGGCGGTGCCGCCGCGCTCGCGCCGGTCCAGCGCGATCAGCACGGCGGCGGGCGTCGCGCCGGCGTGCGTGATGATCTCGACCGATTCGCGAACCGAGGTTCCGGCCGAGATGACGTCGTCGACGATCACCACGCGCCCGGCCAGCGGCGCGCCGATCAGATTGCCGCCTTCGCCGTGATCCTTGGCTTCCTTGCGGTTGTACGTGAAGCCGACGTTGCGCTCGTGCCGGGCGAGCGCGACCGCCGTCGCCGAGGCAAGCGTGATGCCCTTGTAGGCAGGGCCGAACAGCATGTCGAAGCGAAGCGAGCCCGCGCGCTCGGCAGCGAGCAGCGCCTGCGCGTAGAACTCCGCGATGCGCCCGAGCAGCGCGCCGTCGTGAAAGAGGCCCGCATTGAAGAAATACGGCGACATCCGGCCGGCCTTGGTCTTGAACTCGCCGAAGCGCAGCACCCCGGCCGCGAGGGCGAACCGGATAAACTCCAGCGAATCGCGTTGCGTCAACCCTTGCTCCGTCAACCCCTTCTCCCCGTCGGCAACGGCCGTCGAAAACCCCATGATACGGATCGTCACGCTGAACCTGAATGGAATTCGCTCGGCCAGCCGCAAGGGCTGGCTCGACTGGATCGCGACCCAGGATGCCGACGTGGTCTGCGTGCAGGAGGTCAAGGCGCAGGAGGCGGACCTCGACGAGAGCATGCGCCGCATCGGAAAGCTGCACGGCCACTTCCACTTCGCGCAGCGCAAGGGCTACAGCGGCGTCGGCCTGTACGCGCGCCGGCGGCCGAAGACGGTCGTCAGCGGTTTCGGCAATGACGAGTTCGACGCCGAGGGGCGCTACGTCGAGGCGGACTTCGGACCCTACACCGTGGTGTCGATGTACCTGCCCTCTGGATCGAGCTCGGAGGAGCGCCTGGCGGCGAAGTTCCGCTTTCTCGACGCGTTCCTGCCGCACCTGCGCGAACTCGTCGCGAGTGGGCGCGAGGTGATCGTCTGCGGTGACCTGAATATCGCGCACAAGGAAATCGACCTGAAGAACTGGCGCAGCAACCGGAAGAACTCGGGCTTCCTGCCCGAAGAGCGGGCCTGGCTGTCGCGGGTGTTCGACGAGGTCGGCTTCATCGACGTGTTCCGGACACTCGACCCGAACCCGGAGCGCTATACCTGGTGGAGCAACCGGGGACAGTCGTGGGCGAAGAACGTGGGGTGGCGCCTGGACTACCAGATCGCGACGCCGGGGATCGCGGCAAAAGCGAAGGCCGCGAACATCTATACCGGGCAGCGCTTCAGCGACCACGCGCCGGTGATCGTCGACTACCGGGTGGCGGCTCGCTAGTCGCGCGCCGCCGATCCGGAAGAGGCCCGTCCCGGCGTCGGATCCGCGGTCAACGGGCGCCGGACGCCCGTTCGAGGAAATCCTTCAGCAGCGTGCCGACCCGCTCCGGCTGCTCCTGCTGCACCCAGTGTCCAGCCCCCTCGACCAGGTGGCAGCCCAGCATCCGCGTGCAGGCGCCGGCGCGCATCCGCTCGAACTCGCCGGGCTTCTGGTACACGCCCCAGTCGCTCGCCCCTGCGATGAAGCATGAGGGCACGTCGATCGTGCGACCGGAATACAGCAGCAGGTCATCGGTGTTCAGGCCGCCCGTCCCGCAGCGGTACCACTGCAGACCGCCCTGGAAGCCGGTCCGCGCGAACTCGCCGGCATAGACCGCGAGTTCCTCGTCGGGAAGCCAGCCGCAGGCCGCGACCTGCGCGGTCGACGGCATATGCGGCGCGACGGTCTGCGCCATGTCGAGGTCGCGGTCCATGATGTAGTAGGTCGGCATCGTCGCCAGTTCGGCGGCCGACCACGCCGCGAGCGGGTGGGGCGCGTTCTGCTGCCAGTCGGCGCTCTTGACGTGGTAGTAAGCGCGCAGGAACGCGTGGATGCCCTGCGGGCAATCGCGCATGTCGGCGTCCGCGGCCGGCGTCGAGTAGTACCACTGATAGTGCTTTCGCGGGCGCGCCAGCGTGGCGAGTCCGTCCAGCGCGCGCTGGACGTCGGCCGCGGCGCCGGTCGTGGCGACCGGCCCGGCCGCACCAGAATCAGGCGCCGTCACCGACTCCATGCCGTCGCCTCGCGAGGCCGCGCGCCGGCCGGTGGCGAAGGGCAGCGCCGGCGGCCCGGCGAAAGGCGCGCTCATCAGTGCGACCGAGCGGAACACGTCGGGTCGCACCAGTGCGCACCACGCGGCCACCGGCGAGCCGAAATCGTGCCCCACCACGGCGCGCACCGAGCGGTAGCCGACAGCGCTGACCAGCGCCAGCGCGTCCTTGACCAGGTTCAGGAGCCGGAAGGATCCGAGCTCGCCCTCGTAGCGGGCGTCCCAGCCGGTGGTGCGGCCGTAGCCGCGCTGATCGGGCGCGATCACGTGATAGCCGGCGGCAGCCAGCGTCGGCATCACCTTGCGCCAGCTGTAGGCCAGTTCGGGAAACCCGTGAAGCAACAGCACGCACGGCCGGTCATCGGTTTCGAAGCCGGCTTCCAGGATGTGCATTCGCAGGCCGTTCACGCCATCGATCAGGCGCGAGCGGATTCCGGGCGGCAGGCCGGGCATCGTCGGCTCGCGGGCAGGTGGCGTCGGGGACATTTCGTCGGTCGGGGATGGCATGGTCTGTGCCCAGTATCACAGATATGCACGCCGCCGGCAGCGCGGCCGCCGGCGGGCGATGGATCGTTCGGAACGCGTCTCCTGCGAACTCGGCTTAAACTCTGAAGGCATCCCGGCCGCCGTCCGCGGCCGGCATCGTTTCGAGGGGCTTGCTCGTGTATCCGTTCACCTACCACCGCGCCAGCGGCATCGCGGACGCGCTCGCGCGGCTCGCCGCCGACCCGGGCGCCAAACTGCTCTCCGGCGGCATGACGCTGCTGCCGGCGATGAAGCATCGGCTGGCCGCGCCGTCGCTGCTCATCGACCTCGGCGGCCTGAAGGAACTGCGCGGCGTCGCGGTCGAGGGCAAGACGCTGACCGTGGGCGCCGGCATGCGCCATCGCGAGATCGCCGACGATCCCCAGGTGCTCGCCGCGATTCCGGCGCTGGCCGGAACCGCGCGCAGCATCGGCGATCCGCAGGTGCGCGCGCGCGGGACGCTCGGCGGCTCGATCGCCAACAACGATCCGGCGGCCGACTATCCTGCGGCGGTTCTCGCGCTCAAGGGCGTCGTGGTCACCGACCGGCGCAGCATCGCGGCGGACGAATACTTCCTCGGCATGTTCACGACCGCGCTGGAAGACGGCGAGATCGTCACCGCGGTGCGCTTCGCCTGCCCGGCGCGCGCCGCCTACGGCAAGTTCCCCCATCCGGCCTCCGGATACGCGATGACCGGCGTCTTCGTCGCCGAATACGACGACGGCGGGCGCAGGGACGTGCGGGTCGCGGTCACCGGCGCGGCGCCGGTGGTGTTTCGCTGGACGCAAGCCGAAGCGGCGCTCGCGGCGCGATTTTCGGTCGCGAGCCTCGCGTCGCTGGAACTCGCGACGGACGGCCTGAACGCCGACATGCACGCGCCGGCCGAGTACCGGGCCAGTCTCGCCCGGGTGATGGCGATGCGCGCGGTCGCGCAGCTGACGGGAGAAGCCGTATGAAGATCGAACTCGTCGTCAACGGCCAGCAGCGCACTGCCGAGGTCGAGGAACGCACGCTGCTGGCCGACCTGCTGCGCGAGCAGTTCGGCCTGACCGGCACTCACGTCGGTTGCGACACCAGCCAGTGCGGCTGCTGCACCGTGCAGGTGGACGGACAGGCGGTCAAGTCGTGCACGATGCTCGCGGTGCAGGCGCAGGGATCGAGCGTGCTCACCGTCGAGGGGCTCGCGCCCGCCGGCGCCGATGCGCAGGCGCTGCATCCGGTGCAGCAGGCGTTCTCGGCCTGCCACGGCCTGCAGTGCGGTTTCTGCACCCCGGGGATGATCATGGCCACCGTCGACCTGCTGCAGCGTCACCCGGATCCGAGCGACGATCAGATCCGTGAGGGGCTGGCCGGCAACCTGTGCCGGTGCACCGGCTACGTGAACATCGTCGCCGCGGTGAAAGAGGCCGCACACGCGATGCGGGGGCAGCGATGAAACCGTCACGCCAGGAAGACCTGCGCCTGGTCACCGGCCAGGGAAAGTTCACCGCCGACTGGAACCTGCCGGGCCAGCTGCACGCGCACATGGTCCGCTCGGATCGCGCCCACGCGCGAATCGTCTCGATCGACCTGGAGGCGGCACGGTCTGCGCCAGGGGTCGTGGCGATCCTGACCGCCGAAGACGTCAGGGCCGCGGGCTTCGGGTCGATCCCGACCGGCGCGCCGCTGACCGGCAGCGACGGGCAGCCGCAGAAGAAGGCGCCGATGCCGGTGCTCGCCGAGGAGCGCGTGCGATTCGTCGGTCAGCCGATCGCGGCGGTGCTCGCCGAGACTGCACAGCAGGCGCGCGATGCGGCTGAGCAGGTCGCGATCGACTACGAGGACCTGCCGGTGGCGGCCAGCGTCGAGGCGGCGGTACAGGTGGGTGCGCCCCGGCTTCACGAGGCCGTGCCGGGAAACCTCGCGCTCGACTTCGAGAACGGCGACGCGGGCAAGGTCGACGCGGCCTTTGCGGGGGCCGCACACGTGACCACGCTGAGAGTGCACAGCCAGCGGCTGGTCGGCAGCCCGATGGAGCCGCGGGCCGGCCTTGCGTTCCACGACGCGGCGCGCGGCAAGACGGTGGTCTACACGCCGACGCAGGGCATGCACGGCATGCTCGGCACGCTGGCGGCGATCTCGGGCTGGCCCGCCGAGAGCCTCGAGGTCGTCGCGCAGGACGTCGGCGGCTCGTTCGGCCTGCGCTCGGGCGCCGCGTCGGAGCAGGCCGTGCTGATGCTCGCCGCGCGCAAGCTGGGGCGCCCGGTCAAGTGGCTGGCGTCGCGATCGGAGCTCTTCATCGGCGAGTGGCACGGTCGCGCGCTCACGCTCGAAGGGTCGGTCGCGCTAGATGCCGAGGGCCGCATCCTCGCGATCCGCTTCGACGACTGGGTCGACCTGGGCGCGTACAGCTGCTACTGGGCCGGATTCATCGGCACCAGGAACCTGTCGGTCACGATGGGCGGCGTCTACCG
>JAHEDO010000112.1 GCA_024641185.1 Burkholderiaceae bacterium
CGTCCCGCCCACTGCCGCCCCGAGAAGCAGCCGGTCCAGGGCCGCCTGCCAGTGGTGCCTGGGCGGACCGGCGCGCGCGTCGAGCCCCCATCGCGCACCGGCCGCGTCGAACACCGCGATCAGTGCGCCGGCATCGTCATCGTCCAGTCCGAGCGCCTCGAGCACCGCCGGATTGGCCAGCCACTCGGCGACGAAGGACAACGGCGCCCGCTGTTCGGCAAGCTCGAGCAGCTCGATCGCGGCACGCAGCAGCGGATCGGTGCGCGCGGCCCGCCCGCTGACAGCGATCGGGATGCGCCGCTGCGCGGGGACCCCGGCGAACACCGACTCGATCGCATCGGCGGAATCATCGATCGACGCGCAGAAGACCGCGACGTCCGCGGGGGCCAGACCGGGTATCTGCGCGAAGCAGTCCAGCAGGCGGTCGTGCAGCACCTCGGCCTCGCGGACCAGGCCATGGGTCGCGTGGATCTGCAGCGACGCATCGGCATCGGCATCGGCATCGGCATCGGCATCGGCATCGGCATCGGCATCGGCATCGACGCCGGCGAGCAGCCAGGGCCGGTCGCTGCGCAGCAGCACCGCGCTCTGCAGCGCCTGCAACCGGCTCAGGCGCAACGCGCCGGCCGCGACCTGCGCGTCCAGCTGCTGCGGCGAGGCGGCCACCAGTGCGTCCAGCGGATGCTCGCGTTCGCGAAACGGCGCCTGCGCCTGGACCCCCGCGGCCTCCTCGAGCGCGAGCAGCAGCGCGATGCGGTCGCGCTGCGCGCGGCCCCAGTTCCCCAGCACTGCCGGCTCGTTCTCGTAGAGCCAGGCCACGTCGGGTCGCTCGGCCAGCACGCGGGCGCGCGACTTGCGATCGACCAGGTCGCTCCAGAGCTCTCTGCACGGGTCCGACGCGTAGACGAAGAGATCGAGCGCGCCCGCCAGGCTGCCCAGCAACTGCGTCTGCTCGGGCGACAGGGCGACCGTCCCGAACACCGCCACCCTGCGTCCGGCGAGGCGTCGTGCCACGCCGGCGGGATCCGTGCGCAACAGCGCGTCGAAGCGGTCGTAAGGGTGCTGCTCCGACACGCCGGGCAGGCGCTCGAGCAGTCGCAGCCAAAGCCAGCGCAGCCACGGCTCGTGCGCGCCGAGCGGTGCGTCGCCCTGCGCCCAGCGCCCCGCCTGCCAGCGCACTAGCCAATCACGGCGCCACGCCAGGCAGGTCTCGAACTGGCCGGCGATCTCCTCGGCCAAGCTCAGGCGATCGGCGGGCGACGCGTCGGCCACGCGACGCGCGAGCGGCGCGAGGTCCGCGTCGGCAGGCAGCGCGTCGAACAGCTTCAGGATCGGCCATCGCGCGCTGTCCGGATCGAACGGCGAGCGCTCGGGAAGGCCCGGCATCAGTTCGCCGAATACGCGCCAGAGAAAACGCCCCGGGAACTCGATCCGCAGGCCGGCGCACACGCCGTGCCGGTCGGCCATGCGGTGTTGCAGCCAGCGACCGACCCCGACGCTGGGCACCACGACCACGTCCTGCGCAAACGGGTGGCGGGGCTGCGCCGACAGGTCGGCGATCAGCGCGTCGCCGAGCGCGTCGAGCGCATCGGCGAAGCGGATCTGCAGCGACACTCAGATCATCCGGCCCAACGTGGCGATGGCGATGGTCAGCAACCCGAGCCCGAGGTTGACGGTGACCAGCACCCGGATGGCGTTGAGCGCGGCCCCTGCCGACGGCCAGTCGGCGCCCGAGATCGCGCTGCGCAGCCTGGGGTAGCGTCGAAGCCGGATCACCGCGAAGACGACGGTCATCACCAGCGCGACGCCCATCATCGCGTGCCAGCTTCCCGGCGCCTGCGCGAAGCCGGTCTGCAGCATCATCGCGATACCGCTGACCCAGAGCACCGCGATCGCGGCGCTGACCTGGCCGAAGAAGCGGCCCAGCGCATCGGCCATCAGCGGCAGGCGCTGCGGCGGCGGCCACTGCATCGCCGCGGGCCGCAGACAGAAGTGCGCGAACGACATTCCACCGATCCAGACGGCCACGCCGATCAGGTGCAGAAATATCCAGAGATCACGCATGAATTCGCCTCGTGTTGAGCGGATTTGCGACCACCGGCAGCCGCCGTGACGTCGTCGGCCCCGGCGCGCCGGTCGCGCCGCGTGCACCAATCTTGGCACAAGCCCTCACGATCATGATCCGCGCCGGGCTCACCGGACGCGCCCGCCCGCCGACGGTTTGAGCAGCACCAGCGACAGCGCGCCGGCGCAGCACAGCATCGCGAGCCACTGCAGCGGTCCGAGCGGCTCGCCGTGCACGATCGCGCCCGAAATCATCGCCACCACCGGCACCATGATCGACGACAGCCCGGCGACATTGACCGGCAGCAGGCCGATGATCGAGAACCAGGCGACGTTGCCGATGCTCATCGGCACCAGCGCGATATACGCGATCACCGCGATCGACTGCCACGACGGCACGAACCACTGCCAGTCGCCCAGTATCAGCGCGCCGATCGTGATCGGCACCGCGGTGATGAGCAGTTGCCAGCCGGTCAGCACCGTCGTGGGAATCGCGAGCCTGCTGCGCTTGAGAATCAGCGATCCGACCGCCCAACCGGCGCCCGCCAGCAGGCCCAGCCCGAATCCCAGCGGCGCGTGGGCGTACGCGTGCAGGCCCGGCAGCATCAGCAGCGCGACCGCGGCACCGCCCAGCAGGAACGCGAACACAAGGCGGCCGGTCAGCCGCTCGCCGAACACGGCCCAGGAGATCAGCGCCGACCACAGCGGCATCGTGAATCCGAGCACCGCCGACTGGCCGGAGGCGATCAGGATCGCCGAGTAGGTGCTCGCGATGTTCCACACCACGAGATAGAAGAAGGTCGCGGCGCAGATCGTCGGCCAGTACGCACGCGGTATTGACAGCGACTGGCCCCGCAGCCTCGCGACGGTCAGCAGTGCAAGCCCCGAGACCGTCACCGCGACCGCCCGAAAGGTCCATACCGAGACCTCGCGCACCGCCAGCGGAAACAACGGCCAGTTGGTGCCCCAGACCAGGGTGAGGATCGCGAGCAGGACGACGGCGCGACGCGGAAGCGGCTCGGCGGACATGGGCGCGGCGAGAACGGACGCCTAGAACCTCGACCCGGGCTGTGCCAGGAAGGCGAGTTCCTGCGGCGTGCTGGTGCGCCCGAGGATCGCGTTGCGGTGCGGATAGCGCCCGAAGCGTTCGATGATCTCGCAGTGCTTGACCGCCCACTCGTAGGCGCCGCCCGCGACCGGATCGTCGCGCAGCAGGCCGAACAGCCTGAGCGACTCGTGCTGGTCCTCGATGCGTTCAGAGTGCTCGAACGGCAGGTAGCAGAACCAGCGATGCACCGGCGTCATCCGTGCGTCCCATCCGCGCGCGACGATGTGCCTCGCCGCGGCGAGCGCTCGCGCGTCACCCGCGAACGACGCCGCCGTGTCGCGAAACGCATTCCGGGTGAACTGATCGAGCAGGATCAGGTAGGCCAGCGCCGTCTCGGGCTCGTCGAGCCATTGCTCCAGCCCGCCGGCAAGCGCGGACTCGATCAGCGCCCCGAAACGCTCGCGAATCTGCGCGTCGAAGCCGTCATCCTTGGTGAACCATTCCTTGCGCGCTCCGCCCGCGCCCGGCGCACCGGACGGCCCGAACCAGAACGCGAGGACTTCGTCTGCGCGAGCGTCGCTCACGAGACCGACCTCCCGGCCCCTGCCGTTGCCCGGCTCGCACCCCGCGGTGCCGCCTTGCTTGCGCGCGGCTTGCCTGCGTGCGCCCTCGTTGTGCGCGCCTTGGCCGGAATCGCCTTGCCCGCGCTCGCCTTGCCCGCGCTCGCCTTGACCGCGCCCGCCTTGACCGCGCCCGCCTTGACAGAGCCGCGCCGGCCGCGGCGCGGCCCGTCGAGCACCCGCTGCTCGAGCTCGTAGGCATCCACCACGCCGCTCTCGATCAGTTCGCGCGGCAACATCGACAGCGTGAGCACCAGCCGCTCGAACTCCGGCTCGAACAGGTCGACGATCGCCTGCGGGTCGGGACACAGGGCGACGTCGGTCATCAGTCCGAACTGGACCGCGCCGTTGTACGAAAGGATCGAGACCCCGACACCGATGTCGCCCGACTGCGGCACCCAGAACATCATCCGGGACAGTCTGATGCCGAAGAACTCGATCGGCTGCCTCGGGCCGGGGACGTTGGTCATCACCGCCGTTCCCTTGGACGCCAGGTACTCGAGGACCAGCGACTGCACCTGCCGGGGCGCGTGCCCGATCACGTTGAGCAGGGCGAACGCGAGCGGCGCCTGGTACCCGTCCTTCAGCTCGCGCATCCGGCGGCGGACCTCGTAGAGGCGCTCGACCGGATTCGAAATGCCCACCGGCAGCGTCAGCGGCACCAGGCCGAAGCGGTTGCCCAGGCTGCCGGGTTCGTCGGGGCGGCGCAGGTTCACCGGAACCATCGCGCGGATTTCCTTGCCGCGCGTGTACTCGCCGTGCCGTTCGAGATAGTGGTGCAGTGCGCCAGCGACGCCCGACAGCAGCACGTCGTTGACCGACACGTCGAGCACCTTGCAGACGAGCTTGACCTCTTCGAGCGGCATCGGATCGTTCCAGGCCACGGCCTTGCGGCCGCTCGGCTTGCCCTTGAGCCTTGTCGGCGAGTCTTCGGTCATCAGCGCGATCTTCATCGCGTCGGTCAACACCTGCGAGCCGATCGACGCGATCGCGGAACGCGCGTGCGCGTCGGTCGCGACTTCCCCGGCGATGTCGAGCGACCGCGCCAGCGTGAGGCCGGCTGCCTCGGCGGCATGCTGGGCGCTGCGCGCGAGCGGCTCGAACATGCCGCCGAGAAAACCGCCGATATCGTGCTCGTACCCGGCGTCGTGCTCCGGCGTCGCGCCGCTGCCGTCGCCGTCGCCGTCGTGCGTCGGTGCCGCGACGGCGTCGGCGAGCGAAAGCAGCACGCCGACCAGCGCGATCCCGTCGGCGATGCAGTGATGGATTCTCACCACGATCGCGCTGCCGCCCTTGTAGTGCTCGACGAGGTGGTATTGCCAGAGCGGGTGATCGGGATCCAGCGGTTCGCAGGCCAGCTTCGCCGCGAGCGCCTGCAACTGCGGATCGCCGGCCCTGCCGCGCAGCTTCGCGCGAACGACGTGCCGCGACATCCGGAAGTCCGGATCGTCGACCCACCAGTAGCCGGTCGCGTCGGGCTCGATTCTCTGATGGAAGCGATCGAAGCGGAGCAGCCGATCCTCGAGGCGCTGACAGAGCTGGTCGTAGCCGATCGGAGACTCGAGAACCTCGACGCCGACGATCATCATCAGGTTGCCGGGGCTGTCCATCCGGAGCCAGGCGGTGTCGACGCCTGACATTCGTTCGCGTGTCATACGGGGAATCTCCGAGCCACCTCAACCGACCGCGCGTAAACCGCCGGTCCGCTTCGAATCCCTATAATAGCCTCACCAACAACGAGCCAGGAGACGCGACCATGTCCGCACTGAAAGAGGCGTTCGACAAGGCGGCGGCCGATTCGAAGAATTTGACGGAGCGTCCCGACAACGCGACGCTTCTCAAGATCTACGCGCTCTACAAGCAGGGCAGCGAAGGCGACGTCGACGGCAAGCGCCCCGGCTTCACCGACATGATCGGGCGAGCCAAGTGGGACGCATGGAACGAGATCAAGGGCACCGCGAAAGAGGCCGCGATGCAGCAGTACGTCGACCTGATCGAGAGCCTGAAGGACTGAGACGGCCGCGGGGCGGCGGCTACGCGCGGCCGGCGCCCGGACGCTGCGCGAACGAGGCCTGGACGGAGTACTACACGAAGTACTTGTCGAAGTTCTCGTTGATGTGTTCCTCGATACGGGAGCGAAACGCCGACAGCAGGAACCCGAGCTTCGCCTCGAGGACCACGTCGGCCTTGGATACCTTCAGCACGCCGTCCACGCCGCCACGAGAGAATCTGAGCAGATTGCCTTCCCAGCTGGCGTCCATGCCGTATTCCTCCGCGAGGTCGTCGGCGACCTTCTGAGCCGCCACCTTGGCCTTCTTCAGGCCGATCGAGTGCTTCCTGCGCAGATGGATTTCGGACATTGCGCGCCTCCTGTTCGTGTTTCCGGTTTCTTGTGTCGTATCTGCGACGGTTCGGCGGTCCGTTGCGCCTGCCGCGTCGTCCGGCGCCGGGCGCCGTGCGGCCTGGTGCAATCCGGCCGGTATCGCTCTCAGGCTTTCGGCACCACCGGCGTCGGCAGTTCCGCGCCGTCCAGCCATGCCGTCAGATTCTTCGCCGCGAGCATCGCCATCCCCAGCCGTGAGCTGCGGGTCGCACTGCCGATGTGCGGTGTGAGCACGACGTTGGGCACCGCGAGCAGTGCCGGATCGAGCGCCGGCTCGTTCTCGTAGACGTCGAGCCCCGCCGCGGCGATCCGCCCGTCCCGCAGCGCCTGCGCGAGCGCCGCGTCGTCGACGACGCCGCCGCGCGCGATGTTCACCAGCGTGGCGGTCGGTTTCATCGTCGCGAGCTCGCGCGCACCGATCAGGTGGTGCGTCTCGCTCGAGTAGGGCACCACCAGCACCACATGGTCGGCCTCGCGCAGCAGCGCGTCGCGCTCGACCCGATGCGCGCCGAGTTCCGCTTCGTTGGCGGCCGGGCTGCGGTTGCAGTACAGGATGCGCATCTCGAAACCGCGCGCGCGCCGCGCGACTGCGGAGCCGATCCGACCCATCCCGACGATGCCGAGCGTCGCGCGGAACAGGTCCTGGCCCAGGAACTGGTCCCAGGCCCAGCGTTTCCAGTGCCCCGCGCGCAGCCAGTGCTCGGACTCGCAGACGCGCCGCGCGGTGGCCATCAGCAGCGCCCAGGCCATGTCGGCAGTGGCCTCTGTGAGCACGTCCGGCGTGTTGGTGACCACGACGCCGCGCGCTCGGCAGGCCATCAGGTCGATGTGGTTGTAGCCTACCGATCCGGTCGCCACGATGCGCACCGCCGGCGCCGCGGCGAGCAGTTCGGCATCGACCTTGTCCGATGTGACGACATAGAGCGCGTCCTTGTCGCGAACCCGTTCGAGCAGCTGCTCGCGCGACCAGATCGCGTCGTCCTGGTTCGTGTCGAGTTCGAAGCGGCTCGACAGGTACTCCAGCACCTCGGGGAACACCTGGCGCGTGACCAGCAGGCGGGGCTTGCGTTCGGCCATGTTCAGTCGCCTTCCACGATCACGACGTGCACCCGGTACGGTCCGTGGGCGCCGAGCACGATCGTCTGTTCGATGTCGCCGGTTCGGGACGGCCCGGAGACCAGGTTCATCGCGCGGGGCGGCTCGCCGCGCTCCTCGCGCACCCGGGCGAAGCCGTCCTCGTAGTGGCGCACGATTCTGGAGGACGAGACCACCGCCACGTGCGTCTCGGGCAGCAGATGCGTGGAGGCCGGCGTCTGGGGTCCGGAAAGCAGCATCAGCGTGCCGGTCTCGGCGATCGCCGCGAACACACCGGTGATGCCCACCGCGTCCTCGTTGCGCGGCGCGCGTGCCTCGATCGTCACGCCGGCGCCGGCCCAGTCGAGGCCTGCGAGCGTCTCCCAGCAGACCGCCCGGGTCTCGAGCCCATGGGCGCCGAGATAGCGCGCCACCGCCGCCGGCACGTCGGCGAGCCGCCCGACCCGCTCGGTCGTGCTCGACATCCGCTGCGCCTGCGTCTCGAAGTGGGCGACGACGTCCGCGCCCACCGTGGGCTGCGGCGCGATGGCGTGTTTCGCGACGTAGTCGTCGGCAGCCTGGAGTTCGTCGGACGTCGGGCTGACCGGGCGGCCGTGCGCTCGCCGGATGCGCGCGAGGATCTTCTGCCTGGCGTCGGAGGTGTCCACGCTGCGATGTCCCGTCTGTGGATGGCTGCGGATTGCCGCGATTATAGTCAGGCGCGGATCTCGAACACCTGCCGCAGGTACTTCAGGTAGGCCTCGTCGTCGCACATGTTCTTGGCCGGGGTGTCGGAGAGCTTGGCCACCGGCTGGCCGTTGCACCGGACCATCTTGATCACGATCTGCAGCGGCGTACTGCCGAGATCGTTGGTGAGGTTGGTGCCGATGCCGAAGGCGACCTTGGCGCGGTCCTTGAACCGCAGGTAGAGCTCGATCATCAGCGGAAACGTGAGCGCGTCGGAGAAGACCAGCGTCTTGGAGCGCGGATCCACGCGGTTGGCCTCGTAGTGGTGGATCAGACGCTCGCCCCACTCGAAGGGGTCGCCGGAGTCGTGCCGCGCGCCGTCGAACAGCTTGCAGAAGTACATGTCGAAGTCGCGCAGGAACGCGTCGAACCCGTAGACGTCCGAAAGCGCGATGCCGAGGTCGCCGCGATACTCCTTCGCCCACATCTCGAAGCCGTAGACCTGCGAATCGCGCAGCCGCGGGCCCAGCGCCTGGCAGGCCTGAAGGTATTCGTGCGCCATCGTGCCCAGCGGCAGCACGCCGTCGCGCATCGCGAGCAGCACGTTCGACGTGCCGGCGAAGTTCACTCCGAGCGTGCGGGCGCAGGTGAGGATCACCTCCTCGTGCCAGGTTCGCGAGAACCGGCGCCGCGTGCCGTAGTCGGCGATGCGGATGTCGGCGAGCTCCGGGCGAGCGGTGATCATCGCGATCTTCTCGTCCAGGCGGCGGCGACCTTCGGTGTAGTCCGGCAGCTGCACCGTGTTGCGGAAGTAGACCTCGTTGACGATCGCCAGCACCGGAATCTCGAACAGGATCGTATGCAGCCACGGGCCCTGGACGATGATGTCGATCTCGCCGTTGGCCTTGTCCGAGGGCCGCACGGTGATGTACTTCGCGTTCATCTGGAACAGGCCGAGGAAATCGACGAAGTCGCTCTTGATGAAGCGGAAGCTGCGCAGATACTCGAGTTCGCGCTCGCGAAAGCGCAATGTGCACAGGTGCTCGAGTTCGTCCTGGATCTCGTCCACGTAAGGGGTCAGGTCGACCCCCTCGTTGCGGCACTTGAACCGGTATTCGACGTGCGCGCCCGGGAAATGGTGGAGCACGACCTGCATCATCGTGAACTTGTACAGGTCGGTGTCTAGCAGCGAGTCGATGATCATGACGCGATGCTAGCGGGAATCGGCGCCCCAGGCGAGCGGGCCCCTGAAACCGCCGGTCCGGCGCAGCCGGTATCCTCTTCATCGCCATGCGCGCGTGCGCGCGCCCTTCCCCGAGGATGCGACAGAAGAGATGAGCGAGACCCCCGCCGACAGCACCCCCGCCCTTCGCGCACCCCGGTTGCGCGGCCCGTTGCGGGCGTTCGAGCCCCGGCTGTCGCTGCCGTTGATCGCGGCACCGATGTTCCTGGTCTCGGGCACCGCGCTGGTGACCTCGGCCTGCCGCGAGGGCGTGATCGGCGCCTTCCCGACCGCCAATTGCCGCAGCACCGAAGAGCTGCAACGATGGCTGGACCGGATCCGCGCCGACCTCGCCGCATTCGAGCGCGACAGCGGCCGGCGCGCCGCGCCGTTCGCGCCCAATCTGATCGTCCACCGTTCGAACCCGCGGCTCGCCGGCGATCTTCGCGCCGTGATCGCTGCGCAAGCGGAACTCGTGATCGCCAGCGTCGGGTCGCCGCAGGCCGTCGTCGCGCCGCTGCACGACGCGGGCTGCCTGGTGTTCGCCGACGTGGCGTCGATGCGCCACGCGGAAAAGGCGCTCGAGGCCGGGGTGGACGGACTGGTGCTGCTGTCGGCCGGCGCCGGCGGGCAGACGGGCTGGGCGAACCCGTTCGCGTTTGCGCGCGCGGTACGCGC
>JAHEDO010000113.1 GCA_024641185.1 Burkholderiaceae bacterium
GCGCGCCATCACAGGGAAGATGTGACCGGGCTGGACGATGTCGTCCGCGCTCGCGTCCTTCGCCACCGCCGCCTGGATCGTGCGCGCCCGATCGGCCGCCGAGATGCCGGTGGTCACGCCGTCGGCCGCCTCGATCGACACGGTGAAGTTCGTGCCGGTGCGCGCGCCGTTGCTGGCCGCCATCGGCGGCAGGTTCAGTTGCCGGCAGCGCGCCTCGGTCAAGGTCAGGCAGATCAGGCCGCGCGCGTGCTTGGCCATGAAGTTGATCGCCTCCGGGGTCACGAAGTCGGCCAGCAGCACC
Organism: Burkholderiaceae bacterium; assembly: GCA_024641185.1. Taxonomy (GTDB): domain Bacteria; phylum Pseudomonadota; class Gammaproteobacteria; order Burkholderiales; family Burkholderiaceae_E; genus Quisquiliibacterium. Next base: position 302 of record JAHEDO010000113.1, read on the forward strand.
AGATCGCCCTCGTTCTCGCGGTCCTCCTCGTCGACGAGGATGACCATCCGGCCGGCCTTGAGCTCGGCGACGAGTTCGGGGATGCTGACTGTAGACATCCCGCTATTCTACGACGCGGCCCCGGGTCGCCCCGGGGCACATGATGCGCAACCGGGGCGCGATGTGCGCAATAATGGCTCGCGACTCCATCAACAAGACGACCCAAATGCAGAGCACTGGAAAAGAGCGGCGCGGCAGCAGCACCGTCAAGAGCGCAGAGGCCGACCCCGAAGGCGGTCCCGACGGCAAGATCCCAATCGACCCCGGGCACGTCCCGAACCCCGCAGCGGGCCCGCTGCCCGCAGAAGTCACGGCCGATGTGCTCAAGCAGTTTCGCGTCATCTTCCGCTCTGTGAAGAAGCACTTCCAGGTCATCGAGCGCAAGTGCGGGATCGGCGGTTCACAGCTTTGGGCGCTCGCGGCCATCGTCGCCAAGCCGGGCGTGCGCGTGTCCGAACTCGCGCAATCGCTGTCGGTGCATCAATCGACCGCGAGCAACCTGGTCGAGCACATGGTCCGCCTGGGCCTGATCCAGCGCGAACGGGACGAAGAGGATCAGCGCGTGGTCAGGCTCACTGCCACCCCGAGAGGCAATGCGCTGCTCGCGCGGGCGCCGCAGCCGCTGACCGGCGTGCTGCCGGACGCGCTTTCTCACATGGACGTGAAGGCGCTCGCCAGCCTGCACGAAGGGCTCGAGCAGCTCCTGACGGTCATGAAGGTGCGCGACGAGAGCGCAAGCCACACGCCGCTGGCCGACATCTGAGTCGCACGGCGCTGCGCGGACGACCGGCGCCCGTCCACGCCACGCCACGCCCGCGGCTGCACCGGGCCGCGGCTGCACCGGTAATCGATCGCCGGTGTGATCGGGTGCCCTAGAGTCGCCGCACCCCGAAGCGCCTGAGCACCGCCTTCTCCAGTTCGATCGCCAGGAACTTGACGCTCGACAGCCCGATCACCAGGGCCCACGACAGCGCGTCGAGCGGCCGAGTGCCGAACAGGTGCTGCATCGCGGGCAGGTAGCTGAACGCGAGTTGCATCGGCACGACCGACAGCGCGGTCCAGAACGCGATCCGATTGCCGAACAGCGCACCGCGGCCGAACGAGTGCGCGGTGAAGCTGCGGCAGTTGAACAGATAGAAGAGCTCCCCGATCACCAGCATGTTCACCGCCGATGTGCGTGCGGCCTCGAGCGTAAGCCCGCGGTCGAGTTCGAAGTGGAAGAGCCAGAACGTCATCGAAGTGAGCAGCAGCGTCACGTAGGTGACGCGCGCGAGCAGCAGTCGCGTGACGATCGGCTCGTCGGGCCGGCGCGGCGGCCTGGCCATCACCCCGCGCTCGGCCGGCTCGAACGCGAGCGCGATGTCGAGCGTGACCGTGGTGACCATGTTGACCCACAGGATCTGGACCGCGGTCACCGGCAGCGCCAGACCCAGGAAGACCGCCAGCAGGATCACGCCCGCCTCGCCGCCGTTGGTCGGAAGGATGAAGAGCAGCGACTTCTTGATGTTGTCGAAGATCGTGCGACCCTCGTGCACCGCGTTGGCGATCGTCGCGAAGTTGTCGTCGGCCAGCACGATGTCCGAGGCCTCCCGGGCCGCGTCCGTGCCGCTCGCGCCCATCGCGACGCCGACGTCGGCCGCCTTCAGCGCCGGGGAGTCGTTGACGCCGTCACCGGTCATCGCGACGATCTGCCCGCTCGACTGCAGGGAGCCGACCAGCCGCAGCTTGTGCTCCGGGCTCGCGCGCGCGATCACGCCGGTCGCCGCGAGCCGCGCGGCGAGCGCCTTGTCCGACAGCGAATCGATCTCGCCGCCGGTGAGCGGCTCGTCGGCCCTCAGTCCGAGCTTGCGGCCGATCGCCGCGGCGGTTCCCGCGTGGTCGCCGGTGATCATCTTGACCGCGATGCCTGCCGCGTTGCACCGCCGGATCGCCTCGATCGCCTCGGGGCGCGGGGGGTCGATCATCGCCATCAGGCCCAGCAGGCGGAAACGCGACGCGAGAATTTCCGGCGTCAGCGCCCGCGTGCCCGGCGCGACATCGGCCACCGCGAGCGCGAGCACCCGCGCTCCGGCGGCCGCCAGTTGCTCCAGCGTCGCGTCCCAGTCCCCGCGATGCAGAGGCGAGCCGTCGTCGACGGCATCGCACAGATCGAGCACCTTCTCCGGCGCGCCCTTGAGGTAGACCCAGGCGTCAGGGTCGGCGCCGCTGCCGCTGCCGCTGCCACTTGCGGCGCCGGAATCGTGCCTGGTGCCGGTGCCGGAGTCCTGCCTGGTGCCGGTGCCGGAACCGTCCCCGGTGCCGGCGCCGGAATCGTGCCCCGCCCGGGCCCCGTGGTGCAGCGTGGCCATGAACCGGTGCTCGGACTCGAACGGGATCTCGTCGACCCTGGGCGCCGCCCGCTGCTGGCCGGCGGTGTCCAGGCCCGCTTTCAGCGCCACCGCGATCAGCGCGCCCTCGGTCGGGTCGCCCACCAGCGTCCAGTTGCCGTCATCCCGCCAGAGCCGGGCGTCGTTGCACAGCAGCGCGCATCGGGCGCAGGCGTCCAGGTCCGGCGCCTGCGCGGGGTCGATCGCGACGCCGTCGGCCGAAAAGCCGCCCTGCGGCGCGTAGCCGGCGCCGGCGACGTCGATCGTGCGAAGCGGCGTCACGACGCTCACGACGGTCATCTCGTTGCGCGTGAGCGTCCCGGTCTTGTCGGTGCAGATCACCGTCACCGACCCCAGCGTCTCGACCGCCGGAAGCCGGCGCACGATCGCGTCGCGGCGCGCCATCCGCTGCGTGCCGATCGCCAGCGTCACCGTGACGATCGCCGGCAGTCCCTCCGGAATCGCGGACACGGCGAGGCCGACGACGGCGAGGAACATGTCCACGAGCGGAAACGCGTGCACGAAGTGCCCGAACGCGAACGTCAGCACCGCGCCGCCCAGGATGAACAGCGTCAGCCGCCTGGCGAACTGGTCGAGCTTTCGCGACAGCGGCGTCGACAGCGTGCCTACCGACTCGACCAGGCCGCCGATGCGGCCGAGTTCGGTCAGCGTTCCCGTGGCCACCACGACGCCCGAGCCCTGTCCGTAGGTCACCGCGGTGCCGGAATACGCCACCGACGTGCGTTCGGCCAGCGAGGTCGTCTCGTCCACCGGCGCCTCGCCCTTGTCGACCGGCACCGACTCGCCGGTCAGCGCCGACTCGTCGATCCGCAGGCTGCGGCTGCGCACCAGCCGAAGGTCGGCCGGCACCCGGTCGCCTGAGGCGAGCAGCACCAGGTCGCCCGGCACCAGTTCGGCCGCGGTCACCGTCCGACGCTGCCCGCCGCGCACCACCGTCGCCTCCGACGCGAGCAGCGCCTGCACCGCCTCGAGCGCCCGCTCGGCCTTGCCCTCCTGGACGAACCCGATCACCGCGTTGATGACCACCACGCCGAAGATGACCGACGCGTCGGTCAGGTGCCCGAGCAGGATCGTGATCACGCCGGCGGCGAGCAGCACCTGCACCAGCAGATTGTCGAACTGCGAAACGAAACGCATCAGCACCGAACGGCGCTGCGGCGGCGGCAATGCATTGGGCCCGAAGCGGGCGAGCCGGATGCCGACCTCGTGCTCGGAGAGACCGTCGGCACCGCTCGCGAGCCGCTCGAGCGCCTGCTGCGGCGTCATCGCGTGCCAGCACTGCGCCTGTGCTTCCGCCATACCCTGCGCCATACCCTGCGCCCGCGCCGCACCCGCCTCGGGCGTCGGACGCCGATCCCCCGGTCGGCCGGGACTAGGCGGCATTTCCATGGACCAGCAGAACGAGTGCGTTGACGACATACAGCCCGATCAGCAGCAGGCTGACCCAGCCGGCGACCCGAAGAATCCGCCCCGGCGGGCGCACCACCCAGCCGGCCGTCGCGACGGCGGCCATCGCAATCGCGGAGAACGCGGAGAATGCATGAAGCGCCGACACGTGCGCCAGCAGCGGGCCGCGCAGGTACAGCAGGTCGTCGATCGACAGAATCAGCACGTTGAACAGACTGCTTCCGAGCAGATTGCCGATCGCCAGATCGATCGCGCCGATGCGCAGCGCCGAGATCGTCGTGACCGTCTCCGGAAGCGTCGTGACCACCGCCACCAGCAGCGTCCCGACGAAGGTCTCGCTCCATCGCATGGCCTGCGCGAGTCGCTCGGCGACCAATGGCAGCGCGAGTGCGCCGGCGAACACGAGCGCGGCCCACGCCGAGTACATCAGCGCGACCCGACGCAGGGAAACGCCGGGCAGCGGATCCTCCGTCGTCTCGTCTCTGGGCGCGGCGCGCTCGAACATGTAGAGCGCACGGATCGCACCGGCGTATAGCGCCACGATCAGAAGGCTGTACAGGCCGACGTGCCCGATCGCCAGCAGCGCTCCGCGATCACCCAGCAACAGATTGAAGCCCACCAGCGCGAACATCAGGATCGCGAACGACGCCGACAGCACGTGGCCCCGATTCGGGCTGTGGAAGACCGAACCCGAGCGAAAGCCCAGGTCGACGCAACCGAGCACGAACAGGTTGAACACGCAGGCGCCCATCGCATTGCCGACGGCGATGTCGGGCGCGTCGGCCAGTACGACGCTGCTCGCGCCGGTGACGAGCTCCGGCAGCGAGGTCACCGTGGCCATCAGCCCGATGCCCACCCAGTTGCGCGACATGCCGGACTTGAACGCGATCGCGTCCGCGAGCCGCGCCAGCTGGAAGCCGCCGACGCCGATCGCGACGACGCAGAGCGCGAACTCGATCCAGATACGCGTCATCGCCCGCTCGCCGGACGGGCGCCGCGCGTCATCCGGACGCGCGCAGTTCGCCCAGCATCCGCTCGACGTATCGCGCGATCAGATCGACCTCGAGGTTGACCCGGTCGCCGTTGCGCAGCAGGCGCAGCGTGGTGACCTGGATCGTGTGGGGGATCAGGTTGATGCTGATCACCGTGCCGTCGGCGGTGTCCTCGACCGAATTGACGGTGAGGCTCACGCCATTGACCGTCGCCGAACCCTTGTAGGCGACATACCTGGACAACTCTGCGGGCACCAGCAGGTCCAGCCGCCAGGACTCGCCGACCTCTTCGAAGCGCACGACCCGGCCGAGTCCGTCGACGTGACCGGAGACCAGGTGCCCGCCGACGCGGTCGGAGAGCCGCATCGCCTTCTCCAGGTTGACCTCGCCAGGCCGGTCCAGCCCGGTGGTCCGGTTCAGGCTCTCGCGCGAGACCTCCACCGAGAACCGCGCGCCGTCGATCGCCACCGCGGTCATGCAGGCCCCCTGGATCGCGATCGAGTCGCCGATGCCCACGTCGTCCAGCCCGAGCGACGCGCTGTCGATCGTCAGCCGCGCACCGTCACCCAGGGGATCGACCCGCTCGATGCGTCCCACCGTCGACACGATTCCGGTAAACATCCTTCGTCCCCTCCGTCACCGGCGGGACGGCGGCGATCGCTTTCGGCGCCCGGCCCTGCCGGCAGAAAACTCCAGCGCGACCGATCAGCCGCGCCCCTCCACCCGCGCGACGATCCTGATGTCGTCGCCGACACGATCGACCGAAACGATCGAGAGCTTCCTGCGCCGTTCCAGGTCGTCGAGCGGCGGAAGATCGAACATGCCCACCGCGTCGCCGAGCAGCGCAGGCGCGAGATAGATCACCAGTTCGTCGACGCAATCCTCGCGCAGCAGCGAGCCGTTCAGCCTGAACCCGGCCTCCACGTGCAGCTCGTTGATCTGGCGCGCCGCGAGCTCGCGCATCAGCGCCGGCAGGTCGACCTTGCCGCGCGCGTCGGACAGCTTGAGGATCTCGCAGCCCCGGTCGCGCAGCTCCGCTTCCTTGCCCGGATTGTCGATCGCGCAGGCGATCAGCACACGGCCGGCGCGCAGCAGACTGGCCTCCAGCGCAACCTCCAGCCGCGAGTCGACCAGCACCTTGAGCGGCTGGCGGTCGGTCTCGACCAGTCGCACGTTCATCTGCGGATCGTCGTCGCGCACCGTCCCGATGCCGGTCAGGATCGCGCAGGATCGCGCGCGCCAGGCGTGCCCGTCGGCCCGCGCCGCCTCGCCGGTGATCCACTGGCTCTCGCCGTTGCGCAGCGCGGTGCGTCCGTCGAGGCTCGCCGCCACCTTCATCCGCACCCAGGGCAGGCCGCGCGCCATCCGCGACACGAAGCCCGGGTTCAGCGCGCGCGCCTCCGCCTGCAGCAGTCCGCAGCGCACGTCGATGCCCGCCTCGCGCAATTGGGTCAGCCCCTGTCCGTTGACCCGAGGATTCGGATCTTCCATCGCCGCGACGACCCGCGCGATCCGCGCGTCGATCAGCGAGCGCACGCAAGGTGGCGTGCGCCCGAAGTGGCTGCAGGGCTCCAGCGTCAGGTAGGCGGTCGCGCCGCGCGCCTTGGCGCCGGCCTGCGCGAGCGCCAGCATCTCGGCGTGAGGCTCGCCCGCGCGCCGGTGCCAGCCCTCGCCGACGACCCGCCCGTCCTTCACGATCACCGCACCGACCCGCGGATTGGGCGTCGTGCTGTTCAGCCCGAGCGCGGCGAGCTCCAGCGCGCGTGCCATGTGGTCGTGATCTGCGGCGGTGAACATTGCAGGTCGATTGTACCGAGTACCATTGAGCGTACCCGGCCGACTGCGGTTCGCGCGATCGCGCGAGCGGAAGCGGCGCTATTGCGGAAACGTCGCGATGAACATCGATGCATCAGCTTCGGGCGCTGTGCGCGCCCGGTTCGCAGACCGTGCCGGCCGCGTCGTCGCCGTCGCCCTTCTCCAGTGCGCGGCCCTGATGGCGGCGCCGCCGCTCGCCTGCGCGCAGGTCCGGACCGCGGAAGTCTCGGGGCCGATCCTGCGGCTCGATGCCCAGACCACCCGGGAAGTCGTCGACGACACCGCCTACGCGGTCTTCTTCGTCGAGCGGGAAGGGCCGCAGCCCGCGCCGCAGCAGTCCGCGGTCAACGCGGTGCTGCAGTCGGCGCTGGCCGCGCTGAAGTCCGACGACGCGCTGCGCGTGCGCACCGGCAACTACTCGACCTACCCGCGCTATTCGCGCGACGGCCGCATCGACACCTGGCGGGTGCGCGCCGAACTCGTCGCGGAGGCGAGCGATCCGGCCGCGATCTCCCGCGCCAGCGTGACGCTGACGGGGCGGATGAACATCGCGTCGATCGGATTCCGGCTGTCCGCCGAGAGGCGCAGGCAGACCGAAAAGGAGCTGACCGGCGAGGCCGCCACGAACTTCTACGAGAAAGCCCGCAGCGCAGCGCGCGCACTGGGCTTTGGCGACATCGAACTGGTCGAAGTCAACTTCGGCACCGGCGCGCCCCCGCCGCCCATGCCCCTGGCGCGCGCGATGGCGGCGGGCGCCGCCCCCGCCGCAGAAGCGGTGCCGGTCCCGATGGAGCCCGGCCGCTCGGTGGTGTCCGTCACCTTCAGCGGCACGGTCCGGCTTCGGCCGTGAGCCGCGATACCGACAACAACAGAGGAGCCCTCAGGAAAATGACAACGCAGACTCCGACGACCGCTGCCGCGCGCAGCGGCGGCCACATCCTCGCCGACGCGCTCGTCGCGCACGGCGTCGACACCGCGTTCGGCGTGCCCGGCGAGAGCTATCTGGACGTGCTGGACGGCCTGTACGAGCGGCGCGACAGCATTCGCTTCGTGATCTGCCGCCAGGAGGGCGGCGCCGCGTTCATGGCCGACGCCTATGCCAAGCTCACCGGAAAGCCCGGGGTGCTGATGGTCACCCGCGGCCCGGGCGCGACCAACGCGTCGATCGGGATCCATACCGCGCGCCAGGACTCGTCGCCGATGGTCGTGCTCGTCGGCCAGGTCGGCAACGATTTCGTCGAGCGCGAGGCGTTCCAGGAGATCGACTACCGCAGGATGTTCGGCGAGATGGCCAAGTGGGTCGCGCAGATCGACCGCGCCGACCGGATCCCCGAGTACATGGCACACGCGTTCCAGACCGCGACCAGCGGACGGCCCGGCCCGGTCGTCCTCGCGCTGCCCGAGGACATGCTCGCGCAGAAGGTGACGGTCGCCGACACCCCACCGTTCAGGCCGGTGCGCGCCAGCCCGTCGCCGTCAGACCTGCACAAGCTGCGTGAACTGCTGGCGGGCGCGTCGCGCCCCCTCGTCATCCTGGGCGGCAGCGGCTGGACGCCGCGCGCCTGCGACGACATCCGCGGCTTCGCGCTCGGCAACGCGCTGCCGGTCGCCTGCGCCTTCCGCTGCCAGGACCTGTTCGACAACCGCCACCCGAGCTACTGCGGCGACGTGGGAATCGGCATCAACCCGAAGCTGGCCGCCCGCGTGCGCGACGCCGATCTCGTGCTCGCGATCGGGCCGCGGCTGGGCGAGATGACCACGTCCGGGTACACCCTCTTCGAGGTGCCCGTCCCGAGGCAGAAGCTCGTGCACGTGCACGCGGGCGCCGAGGAACTCGGCCGCGTCTACCAGGCCGAGCTGTTGATCAATTCCGGCATGCCCGAGATCGCCGCGGCGCTCAGCGCCGTCCGGGTCGACTCGACCGTCTGGCGCCACCGGGTCGAGGAAGCGCGCGCCGAGTACGAGGCCTGGCAGGAACGTCCGCCGACGATGAAGGCGCCGGCGCCCGCGCTCGACCTCTGGGAGATGGTTCAAACGCTGCGCGACAAGGTGCCCCCGGACACGATCATCACCAACGGCGCGGGCAACTTCGCCACCTGGGCCCACCGGTTCTGGCGCTACGCGCCGGTGAGCGGCCATCCGCAGGGCCAGACCCGCTCGCAGCTCGCCCCGACCTCGGGTGCGATGGGCGCGGGCGTGCCGTGCGCGGTCGCCGCGAAGATCGCGCAACCCGACCGCACCGTGGTGTGCTTCGCCGGCGACGGCGACTTCCTGATGACCGGCCAGGAACTGGCGACCGCGGCGCAGTACGGCGCCGGGATCGTGGTGCTGCTGTTCGACAACGGCATGTACGGAACCATCCGCATGCACCAGGAGCGCGAGTTTCCCGCGCGAGTGCTCGGCAGCGAACTGCACAACCCCGATTTCGTCCGCTACTGCGAGGCATTCGGCGGTTTCGGCGTGCTGGTCGAGAAGACCGAGCAGTTCGCGCCGGCACTGGACGCGGCGCTGGCGTTCGCCGGGAAGCACGGCAGGCCGGCGCTGGTCCACATGCGGCTCGACCCCGAGGCGATCACGCCGAACCAGACCCTCTCGCAGGTGCGCAATGCCGCGGCGAAGCGGTCCTGACGGCTGGCGGGCCTGCCGCCGGATCCGGCGCGGCGCGTGGCTGCGAAGCCGATGGTTCCCGCGGGCGGTCGCGCCGCCCCGGCGCGGCGCCGGCGTTCTAGCGCCGCGTCGCCTTTCTCGGTCTGACCTCGCGAATCGCCTCGGCGAACTCGTCGATGTCCTCGAAGCTGCGATACACCGACGCGAAACGCACGT
>JAHEDO010000328.1 GCA_024641185.1 Burkholderiaceae bacterium
GGCCAGCGTCGCCGCCAGCGCGGAGGCGCCGGCGCGCAGGCTGCCGCCGGTGTCCTGCGAGCGGATCGACGAGCGCAGGTTCAGCGCGTTGGCCACGACGCCCGCGTTCTGCCGGTCGTCGAACGGGTGCGTGGTCGAGGCCAGCACGATCGAGGAAAGCGAGTCGCGGTCGACCCCCTGCAGGCAGTCGCGCGCGGCCTCCACGCCCATCGTGATCGAGTCTTCGTCCCAGTTCGCGATCGCGCGCTCCCCCTTGGCCTGGCCGCGCAGGCCGGGGTTGAACCAGGTATTGGCGGCGGCGATCGCCTTGCGCTGCAGTCGCAGCCTCGGGAGATAGGCGCCGAAGGCGAGAATGCCGATGTCCTGTGTCATGGTGTCGGGTCGTCGGTTGCGTTGGTGGGTCGCCGAAGGCGGGTTGCGGGCCGAAGCCCCCGCGCCTTCGGCGGGCTCAGTCGGCCAGCTCCGCGATGCCGTGCGACAGCACGATCACCTCGCGCTCGAGCACCCGCGCCCGGAACTGGACGCGCGTGCCGCTGCGCCAGATCTCGGTGCGGATCGTTTCTCCAGGGTATACCGGTCCCGAGAAACGCAGTCCGATCGACTTCAGGCGGGACGGGTCGTAATCGCAGCAGCTGCGCAGGATCGCGTGCCCCGCGACGCCGAAGCTGGCCAGCCCGTGCAGGATCGGTCGCGGGAAGCCCGCGCTGCGGGCGACCGCGGGGTCGGCGTGCAGCGGGTTCAGGTCGGCGCACAGCCGATACAGCAGCGCAGACTGCGGCATCGTGGGCAGGTCGCAGACGAGGTCGGGAGGCGTCTCGGGAGCGGGCGGCTTGGCCGGCGCCGGCGGGTCGCCGCCCGGCGGGCCGTTGCCCTCGATCTCGGAGAAGCCGCCGTTGCCGCGCGCGAAGGTCAGGTGCTCGATCGTCGCGAGCAGCTCGCCGCTCGTCTTCTCGCGCAGCGTGCGCCGCTGGTGCAGGATCGCGCCCTTATCGCGGCCCTTGTCGATGATGCCCACCACCTCGGTGCGGCCGATCACCGTGCCCTCGACGGGGAGCGGGCGGTGCAGCGTGAGGCTCTGTTCGCCGTGCAGCACGCGCACCCAGTCGATTCCGGAGGCCGGGTCCTTGACCCAGAAGCCGGGCCCGGCCAGCACCACCGGCATGGTCGGCACCGCCTGCATCCGGTCCTCGTACACGAAGCGCAGCTGGCGCTCGTCGAGCGGGTCGTGGCCGTAGCCCACGCCGAGCGCGTACAGCGCCGAGTCCTTCCAGGTGTAGCTCTGCTCGACGTCGGTGAAGGGCCAGGCCTTGAGCTTCTTGTAGTCGAGCGCCATCAGATCGGGTCCCAGTTGAAGACTTCCGCCGAGCGCTGCAGCGGCGTGAAACCGGCGCGCAGCGCCGGGATCGCGTGCGAGGCGACGCTGGCCGGCGTCCAGCCCTCGGAGCGGTGCACGCTGCGCACCGGGCGGTGCTGATTGAAGACGAAGATCTCATTGGCGCGCACACCGAAGATCTGTCCGGTCACGTCCTCCGCGCCGTCGGACAGCAGGAAGGCCGCGAGCGGCGCGATCTTGGCGGTCTCCATCCGTTTCATCCGCTCGACGCGTGCCTTCTCCTCGGGGGTCTCGGTGGGGATGGTGCCGATCAGCCGGCTCCACGCGAAGGGCGAGATGCAGTTCGAGCGCACCTTGTAGCGCGCCATGTCGAGTGCGATCGACTTCGACAGCCCGATGATCCCCAGCTTGGCCGCCGAGTAGTTGGCCTGGCCGAGGTTGCCGATCAGCCCGGAGGTCGACGTCATGTGGACGTAGGCGCCGCTGCCCTGGTCCTTGAAGTAGTTGGACGCGGCGCGCGCGACGTAGAAGCTGCCGTTCAGGTGCACGTCGATGACCTGCTGCCATTCCTCCAGGTTCATCTTGAAGAACATCCGGTCGCGCAGGATGCCGGCGTTGTTGATCACCCCGTCGATGCGGCCGAACGCGTCGATCGCGGTCTTCACGATGCGATTGGCCGACTGCCAGTCGGCGACGCTGTCGGTGCTGGCCACCGCGGTGCCGCCGAGCGCGCGGATCTCGTCGACGACGCGTTGCGCCGGGCCGGCGTCCTGCCCCTCGCCGCTGGCGGAGGTGCCCAGATCGTTGACGACGACACGGGCCCCCTGCGCCGCCATGGCGAGCGCGAAGTCCCGGCCGATGCCGTTGCCGGCGCCGGTCACGACGATCACCTTGCCGTCGAGCATCGGAGCGGAGTGCATGTCTTCCATGGCGGGGTCACCTCTGAGGTCGGAACGAGTCCTCGAACATAGCGCGGGGCGACGGGCACCGCGAACCCCGAGAGGCAATTATGGAACGATATGTTCGACCGGCGAAACGGCCCGGTTGCCTGATGGGCTCGTGACCGGGAGGAGCGCGTGGCCGACGGGGTCGTGTCAGGCGCCGCCACCCCGGGCGGGGCCGCGGTTCAGCCTGCGCCCATCGCCAGGTTCGGCAGCCACAGCGCAATCTGCGGGAACAACGTCATCAGCACGATCTGCGCGAGCATGATCAGTACGAACGGCATCGACCCCATCAGCACCGTCGTGAGCGGCACCTGTGGAGCGACGCCCTTGAGCACGTAGAGGTTCAGTCCCACCGGCGGGGTGATCAGACCGACCTCGAGGTTGACGGTGAGCACCACCGCGAACCAGATCAGGTCGATGTTGGCGGCCTCGAGCACCGGCGTGAGCACC
>JAHEDO010000329.1 GCA_024641185.1 Burkholderiaceae bacterium
TGATGACGGCGATGCGCATGGTCTGGGGTCCTCAGCCGTACAGCGATTGGTCGGGGTCGGTGCGCTCGAGCTCGATCGACGCGGCGAGCAGCGCGAGCCGGGCGACGACCCCGTAGGCATAGAAACGATTGGAGGCCACCTCGGGCGAGGCCTTCGGGTCCGGCAGGTTGCAGCTCGCCGCGAACGGAAGCGGAACGAACTGCATTCCCGGCGCGTTCAGGTTCTCGTCGCGACCGCGACTGGCGTGCACCCGGTAGAAACCCCCGACCACGTACCGGTCGATCATGTAGACGACCGGCTCGGCGACCGCCTCGTTGATCGTCTCGAAGGTTGCCACGCCTTCCTGCACCATCACTTCGGTCACCGGGATCCCCTCGTTGTCCGTCGCCAGCCTGTCGCGCCGCCTGCGGCTGAGCTCGCGCGCCTCCGCAGGATCCCGGACCGACATGATCCCCATGCCACGAGTGCCGGCGTCGGCCTTGACGATGACGAAGGGCTTCTCCTTGATGCCGTACTCGCGATATTTCGAGCGCATCTGCCTGAGCACCGACTCGACGTTCGCCGCAATGCAGTCCTCGCCGGTGCGCTCGTCGAGGTCCACCGCTCCGCAGGTTGCAAAATAGGAGTCGATCAGCCACGGATCGATGTCGAGGGTCTTCGAGAACTTCTTGGCCACCTCCTTGTAGGCCGCGAAGTGGTTGGACTTGCGGCGCACCGCCCAGCCCGCGTGCAGCGGGGGCAGCAGCGTCTGCTCGTGCAGGCCTTCCAGGATCTCCGGAAGCCCCGCCGACAGATCATTGTTCAGCAGCACGGTGCAGGGATCGAAGTCGGCCAGACCGATTCGCCGGCCGCGACGCTCGAGCGGCTCGATGAGCAGCGTTCGGCCTTCGGGCAGATCCACGAGGGTCGGTCGCTCGATCTCTGGGTTCAGCGTGCCGAAGCGCACGTTCAGGCCGGTCTGGCGCATGATCGCCGACAGTCGCACCAGGCTCTGCAGATAGAAGGCGTTGCCGGTGTCGTTCTCGGGAATCAGCAGCAGGTTGCGCGCATCCGGACAGTACTTCTCGATCGCCGCCATCGCCGCCTGCACCGCCAGCGGAAGCATCTCGTCGGACAGATTGTTGAAGCCGCCCGGAAACAGATTCGTGTCGACCGGCGCGACCTTGAAACCCGCATTTCGCAGGTCGGTCGAACAGTAGACAGGCGGCGTGTGTTCCTGCCACTCGAGCCGGAACCAGCGTTCGATCTGCGGCGTCGCATCGAGCAGGCGGCGCTCGAGCTCCAGAAGCGGGCCCTTCAATGCGGTCAGGAGGTGTGGAACCATCGGTTCGGACGATGCGGTGCTGCTCTTCGAAGGGGGTTTCGATTGTAGCGAAACGCGGGCGCCGTCATCATCGAAAGCACAATAAAAAACGGCGGGCCATGTGGCCCGCCGCTGACCGCCTCTGAGGGAAGGCAGTCGGATCGCCGGCGCAGGAGAGGGGCGCCGGCGACCTGTCTACTCAAGCGTGATACGCCGACTCGCCGTGCGAGACGATGTCCAGGCCCTCGCGCTCCTCGTCCTCGGCCACACGCAGGCCGACGAGCATGTCGACGAGCTTGAAGGCCACGAACGAGACCACGCCCGACCATACGACCGTGATCAGGACCGCCTTGACCTGCGTCCAGACCTGGCCGGCGATCGAGTAGTCCACGCTGACCGCGTTGGCGACGTAATCGTACACGCCGGTGCCGCCGAGCGACGGCGCCGCGAACACGCCGGTCAGAACCGCGCCCAGCATTCCGCCGACGCCGTGCACGCCGAACACGTCGAGCGAATCGTCCGCGCCGATCATGCGCTTCAGGCCGTTCACGCCCCACAGGCAGACGACGCCGCCGAGCAGGCCGATGATCAGCGCACCCATCGGGCCGACGAAGCCGCAGGCCGGTGTAATCGCCACGAGACCCGCTACCGCACCGGAGGCCGCGCCCAGCATCGACGGCTTGCCCTTGCCCATCCACTCGCCGAGCATCCACGACATCGTCGCGGCTGCGGTGGCGATCAGCGTATTGGCGAAGGCGAGCGCGGCGGTGCCGGTGGCTTCCAGGTTGGAGCCGGCGTTGAAGCCGAACCAGCCCACCCACAGCAGCGATGCGCCGATCATCGTCATCGTCAGCGAGTGCGGTGCCATCGACTCACGGCCGAAACCGATCCGCTTGCCGATCACGATTGCACCGACCAGGCCGGCAATACCCGCGTTGATGTGCACCACGGTGCCGCCGGCGAAGTCCAGCGCGCCCTGGGCCCAGAGGTAGCCGGCGTTCTTGGTCACCTCGTCGAGCGTGGCCGCGTCCTTGATCGCGTCCGGACCGTCCCAGTACCAGACCATGTGCGCGATCGGCAGGTACGAGAACGTGAACCAGATGATCGAGAACAGCAGCACCGCCGAGAAACGCACCCGCTCCGCGAACGCTCCGACGATCAGCGCGCAGGTGATCGCCGCGAAGGTCGCCTGGAACGACATGAAGGTGAGTTCCGGGATCACGACGCCCTTGCTGAAGGTCGCACCCACCGAGTCCGCGTTGATCCCCGCCAGGAAGATCTTGCTGAAGTTGCCGTAGAAGGTCCCGGCACCGCCGAAGGCCAGCGAGTAGCCGTAGATCGCCCACAGCACGGTGATCATCGAGAAGATGACGAACACCTGCATCAGCACCGACAGCATGTTCTTGGCGCGCACCAGGCCGCC
>JAHEDO010000330.1 GCA_024641185.1 Burkholderiaceae bacterium
GAATTGCTGCGCGTCGACGCGGCGCAGGCACGCGTGCGCAGCCGCGTCGATCTGCCCGCCGCGGCGGCCGGCGTCCAGCGGATCGTCACCGCCTCGGGCGGACGCTGCGCCGCGCTTCTGGACTCCGAGGACCGCTGGGTGGAGCACGTCGAGCTCGCGCCCTGAGCGGCCCAGGCCGCGACACCGGTCAGGTGGCGCTCAGGCGCCCAGGAGTCCGAGGAACCCGTAGGCCGACTTCGACCGCGCGACCGAGGCGATGAAGGCGAACACCGTGATCGCTGCGATGCCCGCCGCCGCGCGCGCCACCTTGCCGCGACCGTGGCGCAGCGCGATCGCGCCGAGCACGATGTAGCCGAGCAGCGCCACGATCTTCGTGGCGAGCCAGGCTTCACGCAGCGGGTTGACCGAGAGCTGCCATACCAGCGCCAGTGCGGACGCCAGCAGCACCGTGTCGACGACATGCGGCAGCACCCGAACCGCACGCGCCCGCAGCATCGGCGAATCCGCCAGCATCAGCAGATAGCGCGCGACGAAGCCGGCGATGCTGACCGCTGCACAGCCCGCGTGCAGCGCCTTCAGGCCTGCGTAGTCGATCACTCAGCGATCACTCAGCGATCACTCAGCGCAGGAAGGCCCGGATGCGCGGCGGATCGAGGATCACGATCTGCGCCCCGTGGACTTCGATCAGGCCTTCGTGGACGAGTTCCGCGAGCACCCGCGAGAAGTGCTCCGGGGTCAGGTTCAGCCGCGAGGCGATCACGCCCTTGTTCACGTCCAGCGTGACGGTCAGCCGGGCCTGGTCGCCGGCGGACTGCTCCTCGAGTTCGTCGATGTCGCGCAGCAGGTAGCCGATCACGCGCTGCATGCCCGATCGCAGCGAATACGCCTCGACGTCCTGCACCAGACCGTGCAGCCGCGTGCTCAGCCCGGCGATCATCCGGCGGGCGAGCTTCGGATCGCGCGCGATCTCGGCGTCGATCGCCGCCTTGGACACGTGCAGGAGCATCGAATCGGCCAGCGTCTGTGCGTAGACCACATAGGCGCGGTCGGTGAACATCAGCGCCTCGCCGAAGCTCATGCCGGGCCCGACGATGTCGACCACCTTCTCCGAACCCTGCGGCGAGACGAACGCGAGCTTGACCTGGCCGTAGACGACCGCGTGCAACCCGACACAGGGGTCGCCGCGCTGGAACAGCGTGTGGCCCTTGGGCAGGCGAAGCTCGGTCGTGCTCTCGGCGATCCGATCGAGTTCCTCCGCGCTCGCCTCCAGGAACAGCGGAAGTCGCGCGAGGAATGTGCGGGTCTTGATCGCAGGTGCTCTCATGCTCCTCCGGTCGTGCGGATCGTGCCACGGGGGCACCGGTGCCGGCATCGGGGCGATTCTAGCTTGATCCATCTCAAGGACCACCCCGTTCTCGTCGCCAGAATGAACGTCATCGGTGCAAATCGGGGCGGGCGATGACAAGAAGGCGGCTCGACACGCAGGCCGCGCTCGCAAATCTGCCGCTGTTCAGCCGGCTCACGACGGCGCAGCTGACGCGGATCGCGCAGGGCACCCGAGTCGTGCGCGCGGCGCGCGGCGGGTTGTTGTTCCGAAAGGGTGACCTCCCCGCCGGCTTCTATCTGGTCGTCTACGGACAGGTGAAGCTCGCGCTGTCCTCGCACGACGGGGTGGAGAAGGTGCTCCAGCTGTTCGGGCCGGGGCAATCGTTCGGCGAGGCGGTCATGTTCCTGGATCGTCCCTATCCGGTCCACGCTGCCTGCCTCATCGACAGCCTGCTGCTGCTCGTGTCGCAGGAACCGGTGTTCGACGCGATCGACGCGAGCCCCGACTTCGCCCGCCGTGTGCTCGGCGGGCTGAGCGCGCGGCTGCACGAACTGGTCACCGACGTCGAGGCCTACAGCATGCGCTCGGCCGCGCAACGGCTGGTGGGCTATCTGCTCAACCTGTCGGAGTCGGAGTCGGAGCCCGGGGCGCAGCGGGGGCCCACGGTCTCGCTGCCAACCTCCAAGCACGTCGTCGCTTCGCGGCTGAACCTGACCCCGGAAACGCTTTCGCGCCTGCTGCACACGCTTGCCGCCGACGAACTCATCCGCGTGGACGGGCGCGACGTGACCATCCGGGACGTCGAAAGGCTCAAGAGCTATGCCTGATCCCTTTGCCCAGCCTGCGACCCAGATCGTCGAGGTCGACGCACGCTTCCTGCAGTCGCCCGAACCCTTCGAACGCACGATCGAGGCGCTCGAACGGCTGCAACCCGGCGGCGAGCTTCGGTTGCTGATCCACCGAGAACCGCACCCGCTGTACCAGGTGCTGCGCCAGTCCGGCTATCGCTATCGGGCGGAGCAGTCGGACGATGGCTTCTGGTCGATCAGGATCCGGCAGGTCGGACCGGACGGCTGAGCCAGCGGGTACGCTCGCGCACCGGCAGGTCCGACGACGTTGCGCCGGGCCGGTCAACGGCTCGGCGCAGCGCGCTCCCGCTGCCTGCCGATCGCCCAGGCCACATGCTCGCGAACCAGCGCGGACGGATCGTCGCCTCGTCCCTCGAGCGCCGCGAGCGCCCGATCCGAGCCACCGCCCGCGTTGCCCAGCGCCACCGCGATGTTGCGAAGCCAGCGTTCGTGGCCGATGCGCAGGATCGCGGAGCCCGCCATCCGGGTCTCGAATTGCGCACGGCTCCAGCCGAACAGATCGACCAGCGAGGCCTCGT
>JAHEDO010000114.1 GCA_024641185.1 Burkholderiaceae bacterium
AACGGTGAAGGGGTCGATCTTGCGAACGTCGCGAAACTGCGCTGACGCAGGGTCGCGCAGTTTCAACTTCACCGCTTCCTTCGCGGTGCGAATCGGGACCCAGTAGTACCAGCCGAGCCCCGCGCCGGCAATGGCGAGCAGGAGAAGGCCGATCGCGCTGGGAAGTCTCTTCATGGATGCCTGCAACACCGACGCCGCTCATCCGCGGCCTCGTCGATCTTCGCACGTGCCACGCCATATGGGGTTTGTCGCCCCGGCCTGCCGACCGGGGCACGGGGGAGCCCATCGATTGGCCCGTCTGCGAGTGTCACCCGACCTCTCGTTCGGTTCGGTCCATTCTGGTGTACAAAATGCCTTTGCGCAGTCAGCATCCCAGGCACCGCATTTCGTTCAGCCGAGCGTGAACTCCGCCCATTCCTCCGTTGCCCTCGAAATTCGCGGCCTGGCCAAGCGTTTTGAACGCCCGGCGGTGGACGGATTGAATCTGAGCGTTCAGGCCGGCGAGTTCTATACGCTGCTGGGCCCCAACGGCGCGGGCAAGACGACCACGTTGCGCATGGTGACCGGCCTGCTCAGGCCGGATCACGGATCGATCACCGTGTTCGATATCGACGCGCTGGGCGATCCAATCAGCGCCAAGAAGGTCATGGCCTGGGTCTCGGACGAGCCCATGATCTACGAGAAGCTGACGCCGTTGGAATATCTCGACTTCGTCGCCGGGCTGTGGGGTATCGACAGCCATCTCGCCGGCGCGCGTGCGCGCGACCTCCTGTCCTGGCTCGACCTTGCACCGCATGCCGACGAGCGCTGCGAGCGCTTGTCCAAGGGGATGCGCCAGAAGGTAGCGCTCGCCGGCGCGTTGGTGCATGAGCCCAGGCTCATCATCCTTGACGAACC
The DNA here is from genome assembly GCA_024641185.1 of Burkholderiaceae bacterium. Lineage (GTDB taxonomy): Bacteria > Pseudomonadota > Gammaproteobacteria > Burkholderiales > Burkholderiaceae_E > Quisquiliibacterium. Next base: position 898 of record JAHEDO010000114.1, read on the forward strand.
GTTCACCGGCCTGGACGCGGGCTCGGCGCGTCTGGTGAAGGAGGTGCTCAAAGAGCGCGTGCGCGCCGGTTGCTCCGTGATCATGACCACGCATATTCTGGACGTGGCGGAGCGGGTGGCCGATCGCATCGGCGTCATGGCCAACGGTGCGCTGATCGCCGAAGGCACGCTGGATGAATTGCATCGGCAGGCGGGCACCGGCCACACCAGCCTCGAGGACACGTTCCTCATGCTCGTCGCCAGAAACGGGCTCGCCGAATGAGCCGGCCCGGCACGATCGGCTGGTTTGCGATCCATGAAGCGCGGCTCGCATGGCGCGACTGGCTTTCGCTGATCATGGGGGGGCGTCGCCGGCGCGCGGTCGCCCTTGCATCGGGCGTCTTGATCGTCGCCCTGCTTCTCCACGGTCTCGCGTACCTGATGCTCGCCTCTGCCGCGAATTTCACCGGCGACGCCGACAAGCGAGTCCTGGTGATCGTCACTGGCGCGCTGTTGATGTCGTGGTCAATGATGATCTCGCAGGCTCTGGAGTCGGCGACGCGTGCGTTCTACGCGCGCGGGGATCTCGACCTGATCCTGACCTCGCCAGTGGCGGTGGGACGGCTTTTCGCGGTGCGCGTCGCGGCAATGATCATGCCGATCATGCTGATGACCGTGTTGCTGGCCGCGCCGTTCATTCATGTGCTGGCATGGTATGGGGGAGCGCGCTGGCTTGGCGCATATGCGGTCGCCCTGGCAATGGCAATGGACGCGGTGGCGATCGCGATGCTGCTCACCGTCGCATTGTTCCGGGCGGTCGGTCCGGCGCGAACGCGCAGCATCGCGCAGATCGTCGCCGCGGTGATCGGAGCGGCGTTCGCCATTGGCATGCAGTTCGCCGCAATCGTCTCTTACGGTGGCATGCCTCGGATGACCTTCATCCGGCTGCCGATGTTGGTCGACCTCGCTCCGGATCGCGGCAGCGCCATCTGGTGGCCCGCTCGTGCGCTGCTGGGCGAGCCGACCGCGTTGGTCGTGCTGCTGGGCCTGAGCATTGTCGCCTTCGCTGCCACGATCTGCTTCTTCGCGCCACGCTTCGGCCAGCTCGCACTGGCCGCTGGTACCGCTTCGCATCGCACGATGCCGCGACGGCGCCGACGGACTCGCTTCCATGACTGGTCACCCGCTCAGGCGCTGCGCCGCAAGGAATGGATGCTGCTGCTGCGTGATCCGTGGCTGATGTCTCAGACGCTGATGCAACTGCTCTACCTGCTGCCGGCGGCGTTCCTGTTGTGGCGAAACTTCTACACAGGCGCCGGAGCTTCGGCGCTGCTGGTTCCGATCCTGGTCGTGGCGGGTGGACAATTGGCTGGCGGCCTTGCCTGGCTGGCGGTGTCCGGCGAAGATGCCCGCGAGCTGATCGCCACGGCTCCGGTGCCGGCGTCCCGCGTTCTGCGTGCCAAGGCCGAGGCGGTGCTGGGCGGCATCGCCGTCGTCTTCAGCCCCCTGGTCGTCATGCTCGCATTCGTCGAGCCATTCGCCGGGCTCGTCGCTCTTGTCGGCATTTTCATCGCCGCGGGATCGGCCACGGCGATCCAGTTCTGGTTTCGCACGCAGGCCAAGCGCACCCTTTTCCGGCGGCGCCAGACCTCGTCGCGCGTCGCCAATATTTCCGAGGCGCTGTCCTCCATCGGCTGGGCCGGCACCAGCGCCGTGGCGGCGACGGGAACCTGGCTCGCGATCATCCCTGGCGCTCTCGTACTGATGATCGTTGCCGGCGTCTGGCTGATCAGTCCGGTCAGAAACCCGGCATCGATGTGAACCGACGGCAGGCCGTTCATCGGCCGCAGATCAGTTAGGACTTAGCGATGAGCAGACTGAAGATGGTCGAGCATTCGAAGCACCCGCCACATGTCCCCGGACGCGAGCACAGCGTGCCCTGGTTCTGGCCGTTCGCAGCGGCGATCGAGATGACCCGTATCGGCCTGAAACAGTTTCAGGACAACCTGAAATTCGTCGCCGAGGCCGAAACGATCACAGCGCCAGCGCCGCTCGGCTGGGCGACCAGGAATCGGGTGCTGCTCGAACTGGACACGATGCGCCTGCGAGACTTCTCAGCCCCTCGCGCAAAAGGCACGCCAGTGTTGGTGGACGCGCCTTACGCGGGCCACGCCTCGACGATCGCCGACTACGCCAAGGGGCAGAGCCTGGTAGAAACGCTGCGCGCGAGCGGTCTCGACCGGGTGCTGGTGACAGACTGGAAGGCTGCCACCTCGGCGATGAAGGACTACGACATCGACAAGTATCTGGCCGAGATCAATGTGGCCGTCGACGACCTCGGCGGCGCGGTGCATCTGGTCGGTCTTTGCCAGGGCGGCTGGATGAGCACCATGTATGCGGCGCGCTTCCCGGAGAAGGTGCGCAGCCTCGTGCTGGCCGGTTCGCCTATCGACACCGATGCCGGCCACGGTCCGATCAAGAAGATGTCCCACAGCCTGCCTATGCGCTTCTACGAGGAGATGGTCTCTGCCGGTGGCGGCCGCATGCTCGGCCGGGCGATGCTCGCGGGCTGGAAGGATATGCACCCGGAGAAGCAGTACGTCGACAAGTACATCGATCTCTATGCGCACATCGAAGACGACGGCTACGTCACACGCACAGAAGGCTTCGAGCGGTGGTACGAGAATCCGATCGACCTCCCGGGCCGCTATTACCTTCAGGCCATCGAGGAGCTGTTCAAGAATAACCGGCTCGCAAAGGGCGAGTTCGTCGGCCTGGGCCGCAAGCTAGACCTCAAGCGGATCAAGGTCCCGGTCTTCCTGCTGGCCGGCGACGCCGACGACATCACAACGCGCGAACAGGTGTTCGCAGCGCAGCGCCTGCTCGGCACGCCCGCCAGGAATATCACCAGGAAGCTCGCTCCCGGCGGCCATATCGGGTTGTTCATGGGATCGAACACCCTCGCGGATACCTGGCCCGAGATCGGCCGTTGGATCGCGCAATGCGACGCGATGCGCGGCGCCTAGTCCGAGGCGCGGCGCCTGGCGTGACAATCAGGCAACGCGCCGCGGGCATGACAAATCGCATTGCGGTGATGGCGCATTCCAATCGATGCTGAATTTATCGGCACGGACGAAGTTTCGGAGATTGCCACTTGCACGTGAGTGCGCGTGCGAGCCGGGGATGGCCGGGGCGTTTCCCCGGGAGACACGCTCGATATTGGCGACGCTGGAGCATTTTCCCGGAAACAGACCTCGGATCGCACGCGTGCGTTCCCGGTCCGATTCCGCCGATGACTTGAGGATGCTCTCGACCCGATGCCGCTGCTGACTCGCTTCCGACACGTTCATGTGTGCCCGCTGTGCGGCGCGACCGTCGAGCGGGTGCACCGCCATTTCGCCGATCGGCTGTCAGGATTGTTCCGGTCGGTCCACCGCTACCGGTGCCTCGATGCGTCGTGCGGCTGGGAGGGCATCATCTCGACCATCGAGATGGCGCGGGCTGCGGACGGCGCAACTCGCCCGCCGCTTGCCTGGCGAACGCCTGCGCTGTGGTTCGTCGCGGGCATGGCCGTTGCGCTGGCCGGTGCGCAGGGGACCCGGATGTACCTCGCGCATCAGGCAGCCCGCGAAGCGAGCGAGGCGCGTGCGTTCGCGGCCGCCAAGCGGCTTGCGGCCGCGTCCGCGCAGGTGGAGGTCGGGCAGAGCTACGACGGCGAGATCCTGCCCGACGACGATCTGCGCAAGGCCGACAATCCGTCGCCGCTGAACCTGCGTCGAGGCTGCGCGTGGGGAATTCCGGGTCGCAACCCCTATCTGGGCACCGTGTCCCAAGCGCTGACCGCGGCCAGGATGCCGCCTTCCGCGATCGTCAAGTTCGAGGCCCTGATCGACAAGAAACTGGTCAGCGATCGCGTCGAGATCACGAGTGAAGGCATCACCACGGCGAGCAAGCGCCGCAACTTCGATGCCGCGTCCTTCGACATGGCCTTCGGAAACACGCTGTGCTTCAACACCCGTGTCAATTTCCAGAAGGGCCACGTCGAGCACGCGGACCTGTACGAGGCGACCGACGCCGACGGCAAGCGTTACGCGGTGATGGTCCCGTACGTCTGCGGAAACGTTTCCGTGCTGGCCGATTACGAGGAGAGGAACGGCTACTATACGAACGGGCAGACGCCCGAACCGGCCACCTGGTTGATGCTGGTCAGCGGCTTCTCGATCCTGGCCTGGTTCGTGCGTCGTCGCGAACGCAAGGTCGACGCATCTGCCAACAGGCACAGGCAATGAGCCGACCGATCCTTGACGAATCGATGATTCACCCGGCGATTCGCGACAGGATCGCCGTCAACCACGCGGACATCGTCGGCGAAGTGCAGGCGGCGGTCGCCGGCACCGCCGTGGTGGTGGTCGGGATGGCGCAGAACCCGTACCCGAAACGGGCGCGAAAATCGCTCGAAGCCGCCGGCATCCCGTTCAAGTACGTCGAGTACGGCAGCTACTTCAACAACTGGCGGCGACGCAACGCGCTGAAGATGTGGGCGGGCTGGCCGACCATGCCGATGGTGTTCGTCAGCGGTGTGCTGATCGGCGGCGCGCAGGAACTCGACCGGCTGATCGCCAGCGGCGAACTGATGCGGATGCTGCAAGGCACCTGATTCAACGGAGCTCGATGCGCTCCTGCCTTTGCACGACCGCCTCGCCGGCGCGCTTGACCGAGTACTCTGCGACGTACGCACCGGCAGCCCAGTTGTCACCGCGCCGCTTGCGACCCACGTAGCCGAAACGCACAGCGTAGTTGCCCGGCACGACCTGTTCGCGACTGGCAAGCACCTCACCCGACGGTGCCTTCAGTTCCAACCGTTCGACGTCGCCGCCACGCAACCCGTAGGCCTCGACCCAGAAGACGAGCGACGGCGCCGTCGCGTCGATCGCTGCGCGGTACTCGCCATGCTGCGCCTTGTCGCGCACCGGCTTCTCGGCCGAAAACCCGGCGATCAGTACGCCGCTGGGCCGATAGCGCAGCGACTGCGACTGATCGGCACGCCACAGCGTCTGCGCGGTCGGGCCGCCGTGACACTCGCCGCCAGCCAGCGGCTGCGGCGCGAACGGATCGATCGAGCGCGCGCGATAGCGCACGACGAAGTCGAGGTGCGGAAACTCGGTGTTGCCGGACAGCCCGATCATGCCCAGCGCGTCGCCCGCCGCAACCTTCTGCCCCTGTGCGACGCGCACCGACCCCCGCTTCAGGTGACTGTATTGCGTTTCCCATCCGTTGCCGTGGGTGATCCGCACGCCGTTTCCCGCGTCGCGCCCGCGAAGGTTCTCGCGCCCGCGCTCACCGACGGAAACGTCAGGTTCGCCGTCGCGCACTGCGGCGACGACGCCGGGCGCAGCGGCCAGGACTTCAACGCCTCGCTCCATCTCGAAGAGGCTCGGAACGCGGATGTCGGTGCCCAGATGCCCGTCATAGGACAGCGCACCGCAGGCGTAGTCACGCCATCCAGCGCCCGGATCACGATCGACGAAATTCTGGATGAAGCAGTCGACGCCGAGTTCGCATCGCACCGGAAACGCCAGCGCAGGGGCCGATGCAGTGTCGATCGGCTCGACGTCCGCCGGTGCGGCAAGAACGTGCCAGGCGCATAGCAGGCCGAACAGGACGACGCGCCTGATCATCACGTCACGTCCATGGCAGGCTCGCGGCTCTCGCCCCGGGTCGACGCGTACCCGCGCGACCCATGACCCGCCTTGCCCGGGAACGGGCGACGCGCGACGCGCGACGGGCCGCGCAGCCGGGCTCAGCGACCGGCCCGCTCCGCGACCGATGCCACGTAGCACAGGCAGGCGAACGTCATCGCGCCGATCGACCCGAGCAGCAGCGTGCCGGTCTGAAAACCGCCCACCATGTACATGCCCTGCAGGCGCACGACCACCGCATAAGCGCCGAGCAAAACGCCGACGATCCCGCCCAGGCGACCCAACCAAAGCAGCAGGCTGTCCATCGTTTCTCCCCCTTCGTGGATTAACCGCAACGATAGCGCGTTATGCGCTCGCCGGCAGGACCAGGCCGCGGCATTCACCGAATCCGACACGCGCGAAGCCCGCCTTCTCGCACCATCCCCTCAGGATGACCGCGTCGCCGTCCTCCAGGAAGGTTCGAGTCTCGCCGTCCGGCAGCATCAGTTGCTTCTTGCCGCCCATCGTCAGTTCGATCAGGGCGGCTGCCTCGTCGCTGGTGGGTCCGGACTGCGTGCCTGTGCCGATCAGGTCGCCCGCCTGCAGGTTGCAGCCAGCGACCGTATGGTGCGCGACCATCTGCGCGATCGACCAGTACGAGTGCCGGAAGCTCGAGTGCGAAAGCCGCGCCGCGCCGCTGCCGGCCGCCCTCATCTTCGCGGTCTCGAGCCAGGCCTCGATCGTGATGTCCAATGCGCCTCGCTCCCGGTTCGACGCCGCCTCCAGATAGGGCAGCGGCTGCGGATCATCGGCCGGCCGCGTCCACTGGCACCGATACGGCGCCAGCGCCTCCAGCGTGACGATCCACGCAGAGATCGTGGTCGCGAAGCTCTTCGCCAGGAAAGGCCCCAGCGGCTGGTACTCCCAGGCCTGGATGTCGCGTGCGGACCAGTCGTTGAGCAGGCAAAGACCGAAGATGTGCGACTCGGCCGCCCCGATGGGCACCGGTTCGCCCAGGCGGTTGCCCGGGCCGATCCAGATCCCCAGTTCGAGCTCGTAATCGAGCCGCTTGCAATCGGTGAAGACCGGCTCGCTAGCGCCCGCCGGCAGGACCTGGCCACGCGGTCGACGGAAACGCTGACCGCTGACGCCGATCGACGACGCGCGCCCGTGGTAGCCGACTGGCAACCACTTGAAATTCGGCATCAGCGGGTTGTCGGGTCTGAACAGTCTGCCGATGTTGGTGGCGTGGTGCACCGAGGTGTACATGTCGGTGTAATCGCCCACGCGCGCCGGCACTGCGTGCTCCGCGTCGGACTGCGGAACAAGGCAGTGAGTGGCGCGCGCAGAATCCTGCGCGCCGGCACGCAGCATTCGCGACAGCGCGAGGCGCAGCGCGGACCAGGCGCGCGGGCCCATGGCAAGCAGGCCGTTCAGCGAATCGCTCGCCGCCTGCGCCGCCGCGGTTGCCGCCTCCCCGCTGAACAGTCCTGCCGCGTGCGCCGCGCCGAGATCGAGCACCTGGTCGCCGATCGCGACGCCGCCACGGAAGGGCTCCGCGCCCCCTCGCCTGCGGAATACGCCGAATGGAAGGTTCTGGATCGGGAAGTCGCAGGCCCCGTCATTCGCCGACTCGACCCAACTCTTCAGGTCCGCCGCGTGTGTCTCGTTGATCGTCGCGCTCTCGCTCATCCCACAACCCTTCGTCGGTGCCCCGTATCGCCCCGGTCTGTTTCAGTGCCGCCCCAGCCCTTTGGGCAGCGGGAAGGAAGTGTGCTCCTCGATCCCTGGCAGGGTCCGAACCGTGCGCGCCCCCAGGGACTTGAGGCGGTCGATGAGGTCGACGACCAGCTCTTCCGGCGCCGAAGCCCCCGCCGTCACGCCGACGCGCTGCTTGCCGGCCAGCCAGGCGGGATCCAGTTCGGCCGCAGAGCCGATCAGCCGCGCCTCGCAGCCCATCTTCTGAGCGACCTCGCGCAGGCGGTTGCTGTTGGAACTGGTCGGCGAACCGATCACCAGCACGAGGTCGCACTGCGGCGCCATGAATTTCACCGCGTCCTGCCGGTTCTGCGTCGCGTAGCAGATGTCCTGCTTCTTCGGCTCGGCGATGCTCGGAAACCGGCGCTTGAGCGCTGCGATGATCTCCTGGCAATCGTCCACCGACAGTGTCGTCTGGCTGACGAATGCGAGCTGTTCCGGGTCACGCACCTCGATGAGCGCGACATCGGCAGGTTTCTCGACGAGGAAGATTCCTTCGTCGGCCTGGCCCATCGTCCCCTCGACCTCCGGATGGCCCGCGTGGCCGATCATCACCACCTCGCGCCCTTCCTTGCGCATCTTGGCGACCTCGATGTGCACCTTGGTGACCAGCGGGCAGGTTGCGTCGAAGACCCTCAGTCCGCGCGCGTCAGCGGCATTGCGCACGGCCCGCGAGACGCCGTGGGCCGAGAAGATGACCGTCGCGCCGTCGGGCACCTGGTCCAGTTCGTCGACGAAGACAGCCCCCCTGGCGCGCAGCGCGCCTACCACGTGCTCGTTGTGCACGATCTCGTGCCGAACGTAGATCGGGGCGCCGAATCGGTCGATTGCGCGTTCGACGATCTCGATCGCGCGGTCCACGCCGGCGCAGAAGCCGCGTGGTTTTGCAAGAAGTGCTTCCATGCGCTGCGTATCCTCGTCGATTCGGTGATTCAGACCGGCCACTCAGAGCACTGCGAGGATCTCGACCTCGAAGCGCACGCCCTGACCCGCGAGCGGGTGATTGAAGTCGAACAATGCCCAGCGGTCGTTGATCTCCTTGAGCACGCCGGCGAAGCGGCCCCCTTCGGGTGTAGGGAATTCCACCAGGTCGCCAGGCTCGTACTGACCATCGGCCTCGCCGTGCGCGTCAAG
>JAHEDO010000115.1 GCA_024641185.1 Burkholderiaceae bacterium
CCGTGACCGTTCTCCGCCGCGTACACGGCGGTGACGTTCTCGATCGGAATCGACACCGCGCGCGCGACCCGATTGAAGCGGGCCTCGAACTCGATCATGTCGTTGCCGATCTGCAGCCGGCTGGTGGCGTCGGCCGACATGTTGAGCACGATTTCGCCGTTTCGCACGAACTCCAGCGGCACGATCGTGCGCTCGTCGACCGCCACCGCGACATACGGGCGATATCCGTTGTCGGTGCACCACTCGTGGATCGCACGGATCAGGTAGGGCTTGGTCGAGGTCTCTGGCATCGTTTGGTCACACTGGTCGGCAGCCGCACTCGCTCGAGCGCGTATCGGCCTGCTCAGCGGCGCATCACCTTCTCTGACGGCGTGAGCGCCTCGATGTATGCCGGCCGCGAGAAGATGCGCTCAGCATAGCGCAGCAACGGCGCCGCGCTCTTCGGCATCTCGATCCCGTAGTGGTCCAGTCGCCATAGCAGCGGCGCGATCGCCACGTCGAGCATCGAAAAGTCGTCGCCCAGCATGTACTTGTTCTTCATGAAGATCGGCGTGAGCTGGGTAAGCCGGTCGCGGATCTGCTGTCGGGCGCGGTCCATGTGCTTGGCCGCGTCCTTGTGATGGTCGCGGCGCTCGAGCTGCTGCACGTGGATGAAAAGCTCCCGCTCGAAGTTGAACAGGAACAGCCTCGTGCGCGCGCGCATCACAGGGTCCGCCGGCATCAGCTGCGGATGCGGAAAGCGCTCGTCGATGTACTCGTTGATGATGTTCGACTCGTACAGGATCAGGTCGCGCTCCACCAGGATCGGCACCTGTCCGTACGGGTTCATGATCGAGATGTCTTCGGGCTTGTTGTAGAGATCGACATCCCGAATCTCGAAGTCCATGCCCTTTTCGAATAGCACGAAGCGGCAACGCTGGCTGAACGGGCACGTGGTGCCCGAGTACAAGACCATCATGGCGAGCGGCTCCTTTGGGGGTTCCTAGTTCCAAAAAAATCAGGGTGAGCCGCCAGTCGGCTCACCCCGTGTCAGGGTGGACGCGAAGCTACTTCACGTCCTTCCAGTATTCCCTGTTCATCCACCAGGCGAGCACGGTGAACAGTCCGAGGAACAGCAGCACCCAGACACCCAGCCTGGTGCGCGCCAAGGCGCTCGGGTCGGACATGTAGGTGATGTAGGCCACCAGATCGGCGACTGTTTCGTCGTAAGCGGCCGGCGAGAGCTGGCCCCCTTCCGCCTTGGCCAGGGTGATCGAGTGGCCCTCGTGGTGATGAAGGCCTTCGAGCTCGCTCTTGGACTCGGTGCGCTGTCCGGTCACGTCGAAAGTGATCAGCGTCTTTTCGAAGCCGGTGGGCTCGCCGGATTTCGGGTCCTTGACCGCACGGGTCTCTTCGATCGTCGCGCCACGGCCGCCCTGCAGTTCCCAGAAGACGTGGGGCATGCCAACGTTGGCGAACAGTGCGTTGTTCCAGCCGGTCGGCCGGGTCGCGTCGCGATAGAAGGTCCGCAGGTAGGTGTAAAGCCAGTCCGAACCGGAACCCGCCCCGGAAGCACGCGCACGCGCGATCACCGACAGATCGGGCGGCAATGCGCCGAACCACTTCTTGGCGTCGACCGGTGCGATCGCGACCTTCATCAGCTCACCGACCTTGTCGGCGGTGAACAAAAGGTTGGTCTTGATCTGCGCCTCGGAAAGACCGATGTCGGTCAGCCGGTTGTAGCGCATCGAAGATGCGCCATGACAGTTCAGGCAGTAGTTGACGAACAGCTTCGCGCCGGTCTGCAGCGCCGCCTGGTTGGTGAGCTTCTCGACAGGAAACTGGTCGAGCGGATACCCGGCTTCGGAAGCGTGCGCCAAAGACAGGCCGAGGGCCAGGGGAAGCGCAGCCGCAAGTTTCAGGATCATTTTCATCTGTTCGACGCTCCCGTCGGCCTAGTGCGGGGCAAAGGTCACGCGGTCGGGCACCGGCTTGAACTCGCCCATCTTGCTCCACCACGGCATCAGCAGGAAAAATCCGAGGTAGATCAGCGTGCAGATCTTGGAAAACAGGTTGCCGATCGGCGAAGGCGCCTGCACGCCGAAGTAGCCGAGCACGACGAACACCACAACGAACACGCCGTACATCCACATATGCCAGCCCGGACGGTAGCGGATCGATTTCACCGGGCTGTTGTCGATCCAGGGCAGCGCGAAGAAGATCAGCACCGACGCTCCCATCGCGACGACACCCCAGAACTTGGCGTCGACCGCGAAGAAGCCCGCGATCAGCGCCAGACACACCACCGGGCCGATCAGACGATTGCGCCCGTTGCGCGCGCTGACAAGGATGAGCAGCGCGTAGAAGAGCAGAAACGGCGTCATCCAGTACATGAGGAAGTCATTGGTCGTCGCCCGCAGGATCGAGTAGTACGGTGTGAAGTACCACACCGGTGCAATGTGCAGCGGTGTCTTCAGCGGATCGGCGGGGATGAAGTTGTTGTACTCCAGCAGGTAGCCCCCGAACTCGGGCGTGAAGAAGAGCACGGCCGAGAACACGATCAGGAACACCGAGACGCCGAGGATGTCGTGCACCGTGTAGTACGGGTGGAACGGGATGCCGTCGAGCGGCACGCCGCGCGCGTCCTTCTTCGCCTTGATCTCGATGCCGTCCGGGTTGTTGGAGCCGACCTCGTGCAGCGCGACGATGTGCGCGGCGACCAGCCCGAGCAGCACCAGCGGGACGGCGATCACGTGGAACGCGAAGAACCGGTTCAGCGTCGCGTCGCTCACCACGTAGTCGCCACGGATCCAGACCGACAGTTCCGGGCCAATGAACGGGATCGCCGAAAACAGGTTGACGATCACCTGCGCGCCCCAATAGGACATCTGGCCCCAGGGGAGCAGATAGCCCATGAAAGCCTCGCCCATCAGGCACAGGAAGATTGCGCAGCCGAAGATCCAGACCAGTTCACGCGGCTTGCGATAGGAGCCGTACATCAGGCCCCGGAACATGTGCAGGTAGACCACGACGAAGAACGCCGACGCCCCGGTCGAGTGCATATAGCGGATCAGCCAGCCGTAGGGCACCTCGCGCATGATGTACTCGACGCTGGCGAACGCCGCGGGCACGCCGGCGGAATTCAGCGCCGCGTCCGGCTTGTAGTGCATCACCAGGAAGATGCCGGTCAGGATCTGGATCACCAGCACCAGCATCGCGAGCGAGCCGAAGAAGTACCAGAAGTTGAAGTTCTTGGGCGCGTAGTACTCGGACAGGTGCGCCTTCCAGGTCGCGGTGAGCGGAAACCGCGCATCGACCCAGTTCAGCGCCTTTTGCCAGCCGGGCGCGCCTGCGGGCAGTTGCTTTTCGACAGCCATCTGTTCTTCCTTCCGATGTGCCGTTTAGGCTTGCTGGTCTAAGCCGACCAGGATCCTGGTGTCGGACAGGTACATGTGCGGCGGCACCTCGAGGTTGTCCGGCGCGGGCATGTTGCTGAACACGCGACCGGCCAGGTCGAACAGCGAGCCGTGACAGGGGCACAGAAAGCCGCCGGTCCAGTCGTCCGGCAGCGAAGGCTGCGGTCCCGGCTGGAACTTGTCGGAAGGCGAGCAGCCCAGGTGCGTGCAGATGCCCACGACGACCAGATACTCCGGCTTGATCGACCGGTATTCGTTCTTCGCGTACGGGGGTGTCGGGAACGCGGTCCGATTGGAGTCCGGATCGACAACCTTGCTGTCGTCCTTCTTGACCGCCTGCAGCATCTCGGGTGTGCGGCGCAGCACCCAGACGGGCTTGCCCCGCCATTCGACCCGCTTCATCTCGCCGGGCTGAATTTCCGAGATGTCGACCTCGACCGGCGCGCCGGCGGCCAGCGCCCGCTCCGACGGTCTCATGCTCTTCAGGAATGGCCAGACCACCGCGGCGCCTCCGACGGCGCCCGCGGCGCAGGTCGTCAGCACGGCTGCGCGCCGGGCAGGATCTTCTGGGAGAACGGAATCGCTCATTTTGAGGGGGTCCCTGGGGTTCTGGTGCTCGAGAAAGCAAGGAACGCGCGTGGCGAACAACACGAGATTCTAGCTTATTGTGCCGGGCAACTGCACCTGCCTCGACGGCGCGCGGGCTTCCGGGGGCCCGCGTTGTCGATTCGCCGTGCCTTCGGTGGTAATTTAGCTACCGACGGCGAGAACCGATCGCGGGAAGTTCCCGCGCGAGTCGCCCTGTCGCTGTTCGTCCTCGAGATCATCAGACAACGGAGCAAGAGATGGGAATGCTGACTGAATTCAAGACCTTCGCGATGAAGGGCAACGTCATGGATCTCGCCGTCGGCGTGATCATCGGAGGCGCCTTCGGCAAGATCGTCGACTCGCTGGTGGGCGACGTGGTGATGCCGATCGTATCGGCGCTCCTGGGCGGAAAGCTCGACTTCAGCAGTTTCCTGGTCCCGCTGGGCAAGGTGCCGGACGGCACCGCGATGACGCTGGACGCGCTGAAGAAGGCGGGTGTTCCGGTCTTCGCGTACGGCAACTTCATCACCGTCGCAATCAATTTCATCCTGCTCGCGTTCATCATTTTCATGATGATCAAGATGATGAACCGCTGGAAGGACGAGGCGCCGGCCGCTCCCGCGGCCCCGCCACCGCCGCCCGCCAACGAGGTGCTGCTGGCGGAGATCCGGGACATCCTGAAGACGCGCAACGCCTGAAAGGAAATCGGCCGCGCGCGGCTCAGACCGGGTTCGGATCGTCGATGAATCGATGATCGACGCCGAACTCGGCGGCGATCCGGTCGCCCAGCGCCTGGACGCCGTAGCGTTCGGTGGCGTGGTGACCCGCGGCCAGATAAAGGACGCCGGCCTCACGCGCCAGGTGGGTCGTGCGCTCCGAGGCTTCCCCGCTCACGAACGCATCGCAACCGGCATCGATCGCCTCTTCGAGCATGTCCTGAGCGGCGCCGGTGCACCAGCCGACGCGCGTCAGCCGCTCGCGCGGCTGGCCCAGCGCCAGCGGACGGGCGCCGAGCCGGCGGCCGACACGTGTCGCGAGCGCCCTGGGGGACACCGGAGCATCGAGGTCGCACCAGCACCCCAGGTCCTGGCTGCCGAATCGTCCATCGACGCGCCAGCCGAGGACTCGTGCGAGCTGGGCGTTGTTGCCGAGATCCGGATGGGCATCCAGGGGCAAGTGGTAGGCGAACAGGCTGATGCCGTGTTCGAGCAGCACCGCAACGCGCTCGCGTCGCACGCCGACCAGCCTCGGATCGTCGCCGCGCCAGAAGTAGCCGTGATGAACCAGAACGGCGTCGGCGCGCGCAGCGACCGCGGCGCGCAGCAGCGCGAGGCTGGCCGTCACACCGGTGACGACCCGCTGAATGCGGTTTCTGCCTTCCACCTGCAGGCCGTTTGGGCAATAATCGGCAAAGCGGCTCGATTCGAGCAGCCCATCCAGAAACGCGGCGAGCGCCTGGCGTTCGACGCTGGGGCGCGTCGCGCGGTGCCCGACAACCCCTTCCCCAGCTGATTTCCCGAGTCTTCCCATGCTTCGAAACCTCTGGCTGACCTTTGCGCAGGCGGTAGCGGTCGGTCTCGCCGTGCTGTTCATCGTCTCGACGCTCAGGCCGGAGTGGCTGACTTCGACGCCCGGCGCGCCGGACAGGCAAGCGCCGGGGAAATCGTCATCGCAGGAGACACCGCCGACGAGCGCCCCGCCGCCCGCGAGCCGTCCCGTTAATGGGGCGATTCTGTCATACGCCGATGCGGCGAGACGCGCGACGCCAGCCGTCGTGAACATATTCACCTCGAAAGAGGTCAAGCTGCCGCGCGACCACCCGCTCTTCAACGATCCGATGTTCCGACGGTTCTTCGGCGACCAGTTCTCGCAGCGCCAGCAGACCTCCAGCCTGGGCTCCGGGGTGATCGTCTCGCACGACGGGCTGATCCTGACCAACCAGCACGTGGTCGAGTCCGCCGACGAGATCGAGGTGCTGCTCGCCGACGGGCGGCGAGCGAAAGCCAAGGTCGTGGGCACCGACCCGGAGACGGACCTCGCGGTGCTCAAGATCGAGCTGGTGGGCCTGCCTGCGGTCGATTTCGGCAGCGAGGCCGACGCCAGGATCGGCGACGTGGTGCTGGCGATCGGCAACCCCTTCGGCGTCGGCCAGACCGTGACCATGGGCATCGTCAGCGCGCTCGGGCGCAACCAGCTCGGCATCAACACCTTCGAGAACTTCATCCAGACCGACGCGGCAATCAATCCGGGCAATTCGGGCGGCGCGCTCGTCGACACGATGGGACGGCTGCTGGGAATCAACACGGCGATCTACTCGCGCACCGGCGGCTCGCTGGGGATCGGTTTCGCGATTCCCGCCTCGACCGCGCGACAGGTGATGGATCAGATCGTGACCAGCGGCAGCGTCACCCGGGGTTACATCGGCGTCGAGCCGCAGGACGTGACCCCGGAGCTCGCAGAGGCATTCAAGCTTCCGCGCAAGGACGGCGCGATCATCGCCGGCGTCATGCGAGGCGGGCCGGCCGACAAGGCGGGCGTCAAGGTGGGCGACATCCTGTTCGCGGTCGAGGGTCAGCCGGTAACCGGCACCACGTCGATGCTCAACGTGATCGCCCAGCTGAAGCCGGGCAGGACCGCGCGATTCCGCTTCGTGCGCGATGGGCGCGAGATCGACTTGAACATCATGGTCGGCAAGCGCCCGAAGCCGGGGCGCACGGACTAGAGCGGCTCGAAGCGTCGGGCGCAAGGGCCCCTCCGCGGGCGGGGGATCCCCTCGCCCGGCTAGCTATCGGCCGGACCCGGCGAGGGCTCCTCTTTCTCGACGTCGGGCGCCCGGCTGCGCGCCTTGATGAATCGCGCCAGGAAGATGCCGAGCTCGTAGAGCAGGCACAGCGGGATCGCGAGCATGAACTGCGAAATCACGTCCGGCGGCGTTAGCACGGCGGCGATCACGAACGCGCCGACCACGACGTAGCGCCTGGCCTGCTTGAGCTGCTCGATGCTGACGAGGCCTAGCTTGACCAGCAGCATCTCGACGACCGGCACCTCGAAGGTCAGGCCGAACCCGAAGAAGATCGCGAGCGTGAAATCCCAGTACTTCTGCAGGTCCTGCAGCGTCTCTGCACCCGTCTGCGCCGACATCCTGATGAAGAATTTGTAAGCGGCAGGCAGCACGAAGGTGTAGGCGAATGCGATCCCCACGACCAGGAAGAAGATGCTCGAGACGATCAGCGGCAGCGCGAACTTCTTCTCGTGCTCGTAGAGGCCCGGCGCGACGAAGGCCCAGGCCTGGTAGAGCACCCAGGGCATCGACAGCAGCAGCGCGGTCAGGAACGCGACCTTGGTGAGCGTGAAGAACGCGCCGGCCTGGTCGGTGAAGATCGGCTTCGAGCCCGCCGGCAGCACCTCGTAGAGCGGCAGCGACAGGAACTTCATGATCTCGCCGGAGAAGTAGAAGCAGACGAAGAAAAGCGCCAGCACGACCAGCAGCGAACGAATCAGGCGGTCCCGCAACTCGACGAGGTGCGAGATGAAGCTTTCTTCCTGAGCCATCGTCTTGGCGGTTCCGCTCGTCGGTGTGGTGCCGGTGCGCACCTAGTGGCGTCGCTTCGGCTGCTTGTGCCCGAGCGCTTTCGCGCGCTCCTGGCGGCGCTCCAGGACCCGCTCACGGGTCCGGCGAGCGGCGTAGATCTTGTCCCAGTCGGTGCGAGCTTCATCCGAACCGGTCGACGCGGAACCCTGGATCGCCGCGGACATCTCGTCGAAGCTCGACTTCGTCTCGGCGACGGTCGACTTCAGCGAGCTTTCGAGGCTGGATGCCGCGTCCTTGACGTCGGCCTGCAGCTTGCGCAGCTCTTCGAGCTCCATCTGCCGGCTGATGTCGGATTTGACGTCGCTGATGTAGCGCTGCAGCTTGCCCATCCACTGGCCCGCCTGGCGTGCGACGCGCGGCAGCCTTTCCGGCCCGAGCACCACCAGCGCCACGACGGCGACGATCACCATCTCGGAGAAACCGATGTCGAACATGGTCGTTGGTCGGGAGTCGAAACCGGGGTTGACGGCGGACGCGCTGCGGCTGTGGCCGGCGCGTCAGGCTCGCGCGCCGGGGCCATAAACGCCACGAGCGGTCACCCTGGACCGCTCGCGCGTCTCGCCGGGCGCCCGGAGCGCCGCGCTCAGCTCTTTTCCTTGGCCTCGACGTCGATGGTGCGGTTCTGCTGCGAACCGGACTGCACGGACGCCTTGTTCTCGGAGCTCGCCTCTTCGGTTCCCTCCTTGACGCCTTCCTTGAAGCCCTTGACCGCGCCGCCGAGGTCCTGCCCGATGTTGCGCAGCTTCTTGGTGCCGAACACCAGCATGACGATGACGAGCACGATCAGCCAGTGCCAAATGCTTAGAGATCCCATAAATGACTCCTGATGACCGCCGTTCGACGGCCGTGTCCATTCGAAGTTACTGGCGGTTCATGCCGGAACCCAGAGGATCCGGTCCGCCCAGGACGTGGATGTGCAGATGATACACCTCCTGCCTGCCTACTCTTCCGTTGTTCACGACCAGGCGGAAACCGTCGTTCGCCCCCTGCTCGCGCGCGAGTTGGCCTGCCATGCCCAGAAGCTTGCCGAGCAGCGCCTGATGACGCAGGTCCGCGTCGTAGAGGTTCTCGACGTGGATCTTCGGGATGATCATGAAGTGGATGGGTGCCGACGGATGGATGTCGTGGAACGCCAGGATCTCGTCGTCCTCGTAGACCTTGCGGCTGGGGATCTCGCCGCGGGCGATCCGGCAGAAGAGGCAGTCGGGCTTGTGGGTCATCGTTCAGCGGCTCCGCGCAGTTTTTTTCATTCGGTGTCGATCCGGATTCGGATTCCCGGTCCGATCGGACGCATCGGCGGTTCACCCGCCGCGCGTTTCGTCGGCGTCTCGGCCAGCCGCCTTTCGCAGCGCCTTTTCCTCCAGCCCGGAAAGCCCCTCGCGCCGCTCGAGCTCGGCGAGCACCTCGGCGGGAGAAAGACCGTACTGGGCGAGCATGACCAGGCAATGGAACCAGAGGTCCGCGGTTTCATGGACGATCTTGCCCGCGTCGCCGTCCTTCGCGGCCATCACGGTCTCGGTCGCTTCCTCGCCGATCTTCTTCAGGACCGCATCCGGCCCCCTGGCGAAGAGGCGCGCGACGTAGGACGTCTCGGGGTCCGCCTGGCGTCGCGATTCGATCACCCGGGCGAGCCTGGCGAGCGTGTCGTTCGAACTGGTCATCGGATCGCTCACCGGTATTCAGTCGAGCCGCACCGCGATGCCCTGCGCGGCCATGAATTCCTTGGCCTCGCGCACCGTGTGTTCGCCGAAGTGGAAGATGCTGGCCGCCAGCACCGCGTCGGCGCGACCCTGCGTCACGCCATCGGCCAGATGCTGCAAGGTCCCGACACCGCCGGAGGCGATCACCGGAATTCCGACCG
>JAHEDO010000116.1 GCA_024641185.1 Burkholderiaceae bacterium
CGTCCGAGGACGACCACGCCTACCTGCTCGAGGATTCCGGCGTGCGCACTCTGTTCGTCGATCCCGGGACGTTCTCCGAGCGAGGGCTGGCGCTCAAGACCAGGTTGCCGGCGCTGCAATCGCTGCTGGGACTCGGGCCCAACGGATTCGGCGAAGACATTCTCGCAACCGCGGCAACCCATGCGCCCGGGCCGCTGCAGTCCGAGGCCACCGCCGACGACATCTGCGTGCTGATCTACACCGGCGGCACCACCGGCAAGCCCAAGGGAGTGGTGCACACGCACCGCGTGCAGGTGACGATGGTGATGATGGAGCTCGCCGAATGGGACTGGCCGCGCGAGGTGCGTTTCCTCGCGATGACACCGATCACGCACGCGGCCGGCGCGATGATCGCGGCGGTGCTGCTGCGCTCAGGCACCTTCGTGATGAGCAAGGGCTTCGATGCGCAGCGCTTCTTCGACGTGGTCGAGCGGCATCGGATCACCAGCACCTTCCTGGTCCCGACGATGGTCTACGTGCTGCTGGACCACCCCGGCATCGCCCAAGCGGACCTCTCGAGCATCGAGCTGATCATCTACGGCGCATCCCCGATGTCGCCGGCGCGCCTGACCGAGGCCATCGAGCGCTTCGGTCCGGTCTTCATGCAGCTCTACGCACAGTCGGAGGCACCGAACACGGTGACGGTATTGCGCCAGCGAGACCACGACCCCCAACACTTTGCGCATCGGCTCGCTTCCTGCGGCGTGCCGATCGCGGGAAACCAGGTGAAGCTGCTCGACGACGACGGGCGCGAAGTGCCCGTAGGCGAAGTCGGCGAGATCTGCGTGCGAGGACCGCTGGTGATGGCCGGCTACTGGAACAAGCCCGAAGAGACCGCGCGTGCGCTTCGCCACGGATGGCTGTACACCGGCGATCTCGCGCGCAGCGACGAGGACGGCTTCCTGTACATCGTCGATCGTTCCAAGGACATGATCATCTCCGGCGGCTTCAACGTGTACCCGCGGGAGATCGAGGACGTGCTGACCGCGCATCCGGCGGTCGCCGCCGCTGCCGTGATCGGCGTGCCCGACGAGAAGTGGGGCGAGGCGGTGAAGGCCGTGGTCGTGCTCAAGGCCGGTGCGCAGGTGGCGCCCGAGGCGCTGATCGCGCTGGTGCGCGAGCGCAAGGGCGTGGTTTACGCGCCGAAGTCCGTGGACTTCGCCGAAAGCCTGCCGGTGACCGGCCTGGGCAAACCCGACAAGAAGGCACTGCGCGCACGCTACTGGGGCGCGCAGCAGCGCGCGGTGCACTGAGGGAACGTCTCCACCGAAGCATCGACGCAGAAAGGAGCAGCGAAATGGCCGACAGGCTGGGGTTGAACGAGGCGCAGGCGATCGTGGCGGCGATGCTGGAAGAGGCCGACAAGAGGGGCTTGAAGTTCGCCGCGGCGGTCGTCGATGCAGGGGGCGATCTCATTCACCTCTCCAGGATGAACGGCGCGTCGGCCCTGAACGCGCGGATGAGCCACAACAAGGCGTACACGGCCGCGAAGTGGCAACGCGACACCAGGGTGATCAAGGAGCGGCTCTTCGACATGTCGCTGGGCGACGAGCGGCGCGACATCGCGTGGTTCTGCGATCCCCTGTACACCCCTGTCTGGGGCGGCATCGTGCTCCGGTCCGGCGACGGCACCATGCTGGGCGCGATCGGAGAAAGCGGCGGAACCTACCAGCAGGACGAGGAGATCGGCCAGCTGGGGGCGAGGCTCTTCTCCGAACTCTGACTGTCTAGGCCGCCGCGAGCGGCCGAAAACGAACGAGCCGACGCTCGCCCAGCGCGAACACCTCCGCGCGCACGCGCTCGCCGATGCGCAGCCCGACCGGCGAGTGGCCCATCAGTCGCGCCCCTTCGTCGAGATCGACCAGTGCCAGGCCGTAAGGCACAAGCGGCCTGAATTCGTCGCTCGGCGCGCGCGATACGACGGTGACGGCGAATACCGTGCCCTCGCCGCCGGCGGCTCGCCAGCACAGACGCCGACTGCCGCAGGCGCTGCACGCGTAGCGCGCGAGCCGCTGCGCGGCGCCGCAGGCCTCGCAGCACTGGTAGACGATCTCGCCGCGCATGAGTGCGTCGACGAAGGGTGCGCTGCAATGGTTCGTCGCCATCGGTCAGCCCTCGCGCGCCAGGATCAGGCTCACGTGCGCCGACAGCACGCCACCGTCGGCATGAACGAACGCGCAGCGCCGCGGGGAGATCTGCCGATCGCCGGCACGCCCGGCGAGCTGGCGCCAGGTCTCTGCCAGGTGGCCCATGCCGCCGCCGGCCCCCGAATGCCCGAATGAAAGCATGCCGCCGTGCGTGTTCAGAGGCAGCGTCCCATCGGGGGCGAAACGGCCGGCACGGAGCAGCTCCGCCGATCCGCCGAAGGGTGCAAACCCGGTTTCCTCGAGCAGGATGGCCAGCGTGATGGTGAACGAATCGTAGATCGCCAGATAGTCGACGTCGGCACGGTCGATGCCCGCCTCTCCGAATGCCCGCGCTGCCGAATCGCGCGCCCCGAAGTTTCGGGTGTCGGCGATCGCCGTGACGTGCTGATGGCGATGCGCCTGTCCCGCGCCCGCGATCGCGACGCGCGCTCCGTGCGGCGGGTCGGCGCTGACCACCAGCGCGACGGCACCATCGGAGATCGGGCAGCAGTCGAGCAGCTTCAGCGGCGAGGCGATCGGCTTGGAGCGCAGCACGTCGTCGAGCGTGATCGGGTCGCGCAGGTGCGCGTCCGGATGGCGGCTCGCGTTCTCCCGCATCGCCACCGCGAACGCCGCGAGGTCCACTTCGGCAAGGCCGCTCTCGTACATGTAGCGCGAGGCCAGCAGCGCGTAGTAGGTCGGCACCATCGTACCGTTGGGCACCTCGAAATCCGGATCGCCGACCTGCGCCAGCGTAGCGATCGCACTGTCTCGTTGCTGACCGCTCAGCCGATTCTCGCCGGCCACGGCGAGCACGCGGCGGCAGCGGCCGGAACGCACCAGTTCGCGCGCCAGCATCAGCATGCCCGCGCCCGTGGCGCCGCCCATCTGAATGCCGTGAGCGTAGACGGGCTCGATCGCGAAGCGCTCGCAGAAGAGCGTCGCGAGCATCAGGTGCGGCAGCGTCGTCGCGTAGCCGCACAGTACGCCGTCGACCTCCCGGCGATCGAGCCCGGCCTCGTCGAGAGCGCTCTGGGCGGCGGCGGCCATCAAATCGAGCGTGCCGCCGTCCAGGCGCCCGAAGGCGGTCGTGCCGACTCCTGTGAGGTAGGCGGGCTTCAGCGGGCGGGTCCTTGCGCGGAGTGCGGTTCTTCGGCGTCCAACGGCCACAGCATATGCGCGTCGAGCAGAAGACGGTAGCGTGCCTCGACCGCGTCGGCCAGCAGACTCGCGGCCGCGAGACCGCCGCCTATCGCCGCGCGGCGCACGACGAGCACCTCGGTGAGCGGAGTCTCGCCCAGCTCGTAGCCTCTGGCGGTGAGCGCTGCGCTGCGATCGAGCCGCTGCGCAGCGTCACGCGCTGCGAGCCAGGCCCGGTGGCTCCCGACTGCACGGGTGTATGCCGACGCTGCGCCGGCGGCGACCATTCTCGACACCGCTTCCGCGCGCTGCTCCTCGACGTCGATCTGGGCCAGTGCGGCGCGAGCGCCGGCCACACGCGCGTCGCCGGCGAGCGGGATGCTGACGAAGACGCCCGCGATCCGCTCGGCGCCGCTGCGCTCGGAACTGAGGCGCAGGCCGACCGATGGATCGGGCGTGCGCTCCGCGTCGGCCCGCCTGGCCAGCAGGCGCTGCCGCTCGACGCGCGCGCGCGCCGCCATCAGCTCGTGGCTCTCGCTCATCACGCGTTCGCGCCATTGCTGCAGCGTGCCTTCCGGCGGCGCGGGCTCGAGCAGCGCAACCCGCTCCGGCAGCGCGAGCGACGGAAACTGCTCGCGCAGCTCCGCCCTGGCCGCCTCGACGCCGCTCGCGGCCTGCGCGGCCGAAGCTTCAGCCTGCGCGACCGCCGCCGAGATCAGCTCGACGTCCAGCCTCGACGCATCTCCAGCCTGCAGGCGCCGTTCTGTGACCCTCTCCTGCTCGCGGAGCACCTCCAGTTGGCGGCGCCACAGCGCGAGCTGCTCGCTCTCACGCAGCCACCCGATCCAGCTGCGCAGCAGTGCCCTGCCCGCCTCGTGCAGTGCATCGCCCATCGCCAACTCCGCGACGCTGACCGACTGATCGCCGAGCGATGCGTCCAGCGCGGCCTTGCCCGGAAGCCGCAGCGCACGCTCCACGCTCACGCCCCACTCGCTGTATTCACCGGAGGGCGTCGAATCGGTACCCGAGACGCGCCGCTGCGCGCCGTCGCCGCGTACCAGCGGCTCGTGCACGCCGGCGATGAGGCGCTCCCGGTTGGCGCGCTCGACGGCGATCCCGAGGGCTGCCGCCCTGACCGAAGGGTGCTCGGAGATCGCAGCCACTGCTTCTCGCTCCGGCGGAAGGTCCGCACGCGCGGCCTCGGCGCGTGCGCCGCCAGCCGCAGCGAACGCGCCGGCGGTTGCGGCGGAGCCGCCGGGCCCGCCGGATGCGGCGGTCGCGCCAGATACGTCGGACCCGCCGGACGCAGCAAACGCTGCCGGCGAAGCGAAGACCGCCAGCACCGCAAATGCGGCCAGCACCGCGACGCCGGCCGCCCGCGCGCGCCTCGCCGCCGGGCCGCCACCGCCGCCCCGCCTTGCGCACCCGCAGGACCCGACCGCAGGGGCCGCGGGTGCTGCCGGTCGAAGAACGCGTTTCATCCCTGCCCCTCCTCGGCGCCGCCCTCACTCGCCGCGCGGCGCGATTCGGCGATGCACACCCGCCTGTAGAAGATCGGCAGCAGGAACAGCGTGAGCGCCGTCGAGCTGGCCAGCCCGCCGATCACGACGACCGCCAGCGGACGCTGGATCTCGGAACCCGGCCCGGTCGCGAACAGCAGCGGGATCAGCCCGAATGCGGCGATCGTCGCAGTCATCATCACCGGCCGAAGGCGACGGCTGCTTCCGTCGATCACGACGCGCTCGACCGGCATGCCTTCCTCGAGCAGCGCGTTGTAGTGGCTCACCAGCACCACCCCGTTGAGCACCGCGATGCCCAGCAGCGCGATGAAGCCGACGGACGCCGGCACCGACATGTACTGGCCCGACACCCACAGCGCGAGCACTCCCCCGACCATCGCAAACGGGATGTTGGCGAACACCAGCAGCGACTGCCGCATCGACCCGAACGTCGCGAACAGCAGCAGGAAGATCATCGCCAGCGCCACCGGCACCACCAGGATCAGCCGCGCGGCGGCGCGCTGCTGGTTCTCGAACTGCCCGCCCCAGACGAGACGGTAGCCGGCCGGCAACGCGACGTCGCGCGTCACCGCCGCGCGCGCGTCGTCGACGAAGCCGACCAGGTCGCGACCGGCGACATTGGTCTGCACCACCGAGTACCGCGACGCGTTCTCCCGGTCGATCTTCACCGGTCCGTCGACGCGCTCGACGTGCGCGACCGCCTTGAGCGCGACCAGCCTGCCGTCGGGCAACGTGAGGTTCATGTTCTCGAAGCTTTGCGGCGACGCGCGCAACGCCTGCGGTCCGCGCAGCAGCAGCGGCGTGCGCCGACCGCCCTCGGGCACGACCCCCGCGACCACGCCTTCCAGCTGGCTCTTCAGGATCGCCGACAGCTCGTCGACCTGCAGACCGAACCGGCCGGCGGCGAAGCGATCGATCGCGACGCGCAGGTACTGCACGCCCTCGTTCGTCAGTGTGAACACGTCCTGGCTTCCGCGCACGCCCTTCAGCACGGCCTCGACCTCGCGCGCGAGCCGGTTCAGGGTCTGCACGTCCGGGCCGACGATCTTCACCGCGAGATCGCCGCGCACGCCGGTCAGCATCTCGGCGACCCGCATCTCGATCGGCTGCGTGAACGAGTATGCGACGCCCGGAAACCGGGCCATGACCGCGCGCAGCTCGTCGAGCAGCCATGCCTTGTCTGGACGCCGCCACTGCTCCCGCGGCGCCAGCACCATGAACGTGTCGGTCTGGTTGACCCCCATCGGATCCAGGCCGAGTTCGTCGGCGCCGACTCTCGCGACGATGCTCTTGATCTCTGGCACCGCCTCGAGAATCGCGCGCTGCACCCGGATGTCCGTCTGCACCGACTGCTCCAGGCCGATCGACGGCAGCTTCTCGATCTGCATGATCACGTCGCCCTCGTCCATCGTCGGCATGAACGTCTTGCCGACGCCGGTCCAGGCGAGCCCCGCGATCACCAGCGTCGCCGCGGCGACCGCGAAGACGACCCGCTCGTGCGCCAGCGCCCATTTCAAGGCCGGCACATAGGCCCGCGTCAGCACACGCACCAGCCACGGCTCGCCGTGTACCCCGGGCTTGAGCAGGATCGACGCGAGCACCGGGATCGCGGTCAGCGACAGCACGAGGGACGCCGACAGCGCGAACACGATGGTGAGCGCCACCGGCGAGAACAGCTTGCCCTCCAGGCCCTCGAGCGTGAGCAGCGGCAGGAAGACGATCACGATGATCACGATGCCCGAAGTCACCGGCGCGGCAACCTCGGAGACCGCCTTGAAGACCGCATTGACGCGTTCGTGATGGCTCGGTGCCTTCAGCCGGGCGAAGCGCGACGCGACGTTCTCGACGACCACGACAGCGGAATCGACGAGCATGCCGATCGCCACCGAGAGCCCCCCCAGGCTCATCAGATTGGCCGACATGCCGACCTGGCGCATCAGCACGAAGCACGCGAGCGCGGCCATCGGCAGCGTCGCCGCTACGACGACGGCGGCACGCAGGCTGCCCAGGAACGCCAGCAGCAGCACCACGACGAGAACCACCGCCTCGAGCAGCGCACGCGCCACGGTCTCGACCGCGCGCGAAACGAGGCGCCCGCGGTCGTAGAAGACATCGATCCGCACCCCGTCCGGCAACGAGGGCTGCAGCTCGGCCAGGCGCTTGCGCACCGAATCGACGACCTGCCTGGCGTTGGCACCGCGCAGGCCGAGGACCAGACCCTGAACCGCCTCGCCGCGTCCGTCCGCCGTGACCGCCCCGTAGCGCGTCAGACTGCCCTCCCGCACCTCGGCGACTTCGCCGACGCGCACCGGAACGTCACCGCGCATCGCGACGACGATCGCGCGAATGTCGTCCAGCGAGCGCACGGTGCCTTCGGTGCGCACCAGCAGCGCCTCCTCGCCCTCCGTGAGCCTCCCGGCGCCGTCGTTGCGGTTGTTCTGCTCGAGCGCCGCGCGCAGCAGGTCGACGCCGATGCCGCGCGCGTTGAGCGCCGCGTTGTCCGGGACGACCTCGAACGCGCGCGCGTAGCCGCCCAGCGCGTTCACGTCCGCGACACCCGGGATCGTCCGCAGCGCGGGGCGGATCACCCAGTCGAGCAACGTACGGCGCTCGGCGAGCGAAAGCCCGCCGCCCTCGATCGTGAACATGAACATCTCGCCGAGCGGCGTGGTGATCGGCGCGAGCCCGCCGGAGACGCCCGACGGCATGTCCTTGATCACGCCGCCCAGCCGCTCACTGACCTGCTGGCGGGCCCAATAGATGTCAGTGCCGTCTTCGAAGTCGATCGTGACGTCGGCAATCGCGTACTTCGAGACCGATCGCAGGATCCGCTGACGCGGGATTCCGAGCATCTCGAGCTCGATCGGCACGACGATGCGGGTCTCGACCTCCTCGGGCGTCATGCCCGGCGCCTTCATGATGATCTTCACCTGCGCGGGCGAAACGTCCGGGAAGGCGTCGATCGGCAGCGCGCGCAGCGCGATGACGCCGGCGCCGGCGAGCACGACCGCGAGCACGCCGACCAGCAGCCGCTGTCGCAGCGAGAATTCGACGATCCGCGCGAGCATCACTTCGCGGCGCCGCCCAGCAGCGCCGCCTTCAATGCAGCAGTCCCCTCGACCGCGACCCGCATCCCGGGCCGCAGCGCGGTCCCCGTGACGAGGCTTTGCGTGGCGCCTGCGGAGACCACGGTGACGGGCTCGGGGCGCATTCCCTGCTCGGTCTCGACGAAGACGTACGCGCGCCCGCCCGCACGCACGACCGCCCCACCCGGAACGCTGAATCCTTCACCGCCCCGCCCGCCGACGTGATGCAGCGTCACCTGAACGAATTCGCCCACGCGCAGCGCCTGCGCGCCCCGCGTCACCGTCGCGCGGATCAGCACCGTCTGGTTGTCCGGACTCACGCCCGCGCCGATCGCCACGACCTTCGCCTGCGCCCGGCCGTCGACGTCGACCTCGTCGCCGGGCGCGATCGCAGCGACCCGCTCGCTGGGCGCCCGAATCTCGAGCGCGAGCTGATCAGTGCGCGCGATCCGAAAGAGCAGCGCGGCCGGCTCGACGCGCTGGCCCGCAACCACGGACTGCTCGAGTACGACACCGTCGATCGGCGCAGTCACCGTGACCACCGGCGCAACCGCCCCACCGGAGAGCATCCTGGCGATCGTCGCCTCGTCGACCCCGGCGAGCCGCAGCGCCTGCTTGCGCCCGCTCAGCGCAGCCCGGGCCTCGCGCGCCTGGCTCAGCGAGGCACCGACCCGGCTCTGCGGGACGATCCCTTCGGCCAGCAGCTTGCGGTCACGCTCCAGGTTCTCGGCCGCCAGCCGGTCCTGCGCGTCCGCCTGCAACAGCCCGCGCTGCACCTCCGCCAGATCGGGACTCGCGAGGCGCGCGAGCGCCTGACCGCGCCGCACCGCATCGCCGGGCGCCACCGCCACGTGCTCGACGAGCCCGGCCAGGGGCGCGCTGACCGCGTACAGCCGGTTGTTCGGGACAGTGACCTGGGCGGCGAGCCCCTCGAGCGTGGCGGGCCGGGCCGGACCGAGCGCGCCGGTCACCACGCCGAGCGACCGCGCCTGCTCCATCGGGAGAGGCTGCGGATCGCCTGCGCCGGCCGTGGCCGCGACAGCGGCGGAAACAGCGACGAAGGCAAGCAAGAACACGCGATTCATCGAATCGCTCCCCGCGCGAACAGCGCGCAACGCAAGATCTCAACAGGTCTTCGGCCGGGTCCACGCGAGAGTGACCGGCCGGCAAGGAATCCACTATGCAGGGCCCCGGGGAACTATGCGGGGCCCCGGGGCACCACGGGAGGCGCCCTCGCCGACGGCACAGGCGGCGGGACGGCCGGCGCCTCGAGTTCGTGCCGCGAGGGAGGCGCGTGCACGCGCCGATCGGTGACGATGAGCGCCGTACGCGGCCCGGCCATCGGCAGATCGGCGACGGACAGCGACGCGTCCCTGCGGACCTCGGGCGGCGCATTGACGACCTGGCCGAGATCGGCCTGCCACTGCGCGCCGTCGAAGGCCGTCTCCGCTACAGCGAAATGCAGGTGCAACGGCGGGCCGGACGCGGCCACGGCGGC
>JAHEDO010000117.1 GCA_024641185.1 Burkholderiaceae bacterium
CTGCAGGCCCGCGAGCAGGAAATCGACCGGTGCAAGGCTGCTCAGCCGCTGCTCGGCGGACATGGCCTCCAACTGTTCGAGGCTGACCGCATTCTCGACCCGCAGCGCACCGACCCGCTCACGCCTGAGCGCGCTCAGATAGGCGCCGCAGCCCAGCCGCTCGCCGATGTCCTGCGCAAGCGTTCGAATGTAGGTGCCCTTGCTGCACGCGACCCGGACCCTGGCGCGAAGCGAGCCGGGCTCGCCCGCGTCCACGCCCGGAACCGCCTCGAACGCGAGCAGTTCCAGCGAGTGTACGGTGACCCGGCGCGGCGCACGCTCGACGCTCAGTCCGGCCCGCGCGTACTCGTATAGCGGACGGCCGTCGCGCTTGAGGGCCGAATGCATCGGCGGCACCTGCTCGATCTCGCCGACGAAGGATCCGGCCACCGCTCGAAACGCCTGCTCGTCGACCCCGGGTGACGCACTGCGGATCACTTCACCCTCGGCATCCGCCGTGTCGGTGACCAGGCCCAGCGTCAGCGCGGCCAGATAGGCCTTGTCGGCGCCGAGCGCGTCCCCGACGAATTTGGTCGCCTCGCCGAAGGCGACCGGCAGCAAGCCGCTGGCCATCGGGTCGAGCGTGCCTCCATGGCCCGCCTTGCGGGCGTTGAGCAGCCGACGCGCGCGCATCAGCGCGTCGTTGGAGCTCAGCCCCACGGGCTTGTCGATCAGCAGCACGCCGTCGATACAGTCGCGCTGCGAACGCTGGTTGCTCATTCGGATTCCCTGGACCGCACGCTGTCGCACAGCGCTGCGGTCGGCAAAAGTGCCCATCGGTGAACCGACGGGTTTCAGTCGTCGGCCTGTCGCTCGTTGGCTTCGTCGATCAGTCGCGACATCGACATTCCATGCGCGATCGAGCGGTCGTGCACGAATCGCAGCTCGGGCGTGGTGTGGATCCGCACACGGCGGCCCAGCTGCGATCGGAGAAAGCCCGCGGCGCGCTTCAGGCCGGCCTGCGTTTCGGCGAGCGTCTGTTCGTCGTCGGGCAGTACCGAGTAATAGACCGTGGCGTACGCGTAGTCTGGCGTCAGCTCGACGCCAGTGACCGTCACCAGGCCCACCCTCGGGTCCTTGACCTCGGCCCGGATCAGTTCCGCGAGCTCGTGGTGCACCTGCTCCGCCACCCGTGGCGCACGGCCGCCGGCCGGTGCACGCGAATGACGGGTCACTGCCGGCTCCTGAACACGTTACGGTCTCGAAGGCGCCGCACGCCTACAGCGTACGGGCCACCTCCTTGATCTCGAACACCTCGAGCTGGTCGCCTTCCTTGATGTCGTCGTAGTTCTTCAGCGACAGTCCGCACTCGAAGCCTTCCTTGACCTCGCGCACGTCGTCCTTGAAGCGCTTGAGCGAATCGAGCTCGCCCGTCCAGACGACGGTGCTGTCGCGCAGCAGACGGACCCTGGAGCCGCGGCGCACCAGGCCCTCGAGCACCATGCAACCCGCGATCGTCCCCACCTTGGAGACGCGGAAGATCTGCCGGATCTCGACCAGGCCGATCGTCTCCTCCTTCTGCTCGGGCGAGAGCAGCCCGGACATTGCGGACTTCACCTCGTCGACCGCGTCGTAAATGATGTTGTAGTAGCGGATGTCCACACCGTTGGTCTCGGCAAGCCGCTTCGCCTGCTGGTCGGCGCGAACATTGAACCCGATGATCACCGCCTTCGAAGCGGTCGCCAGGTTGACGTCGGACTCGGTGATACCGCCCACCGCCGCGTGCACCACCTGCACCTTGACCTCGTCGGTGCTGAGCTTCTGCATCGCGTGGGTGAGGGCCTCCTGCGAGCCCTGCACGTCCGCCTTGACGATCAGCGACAGCGTCGCCACCCCGCCTTCGGCCATCTGCTCGAAGACGTTCTCGAGCTTCGCCGCCTGCTGCCTGGCGAGCTTGACGTCGCGGAACTTGCCCTGACGGAACAGCGCGATCTCGCGTGCCTTGCGCTCGTCGCCCAGGACGATCACCTCTTCACCGGCCTGCGGAACCTCGGAAAGGCCCTGAATCTCGACCGGAATCGACGGTCCCGCCTCGGTCACCGGCTTGCCCGTCTCGTCGAGCATCGCCCTGACGCGGCCGAACACCGAACCGGCGAGAAGGACGTCGCCCTTCTTCAGGGTTCCGGACTGCACCAGCACGGTGGCCACCGGACCGCGCCCCTTGTCCAGCCGAGCCTCGATGACCATCCCCTTGGCCGCGCCCTCGCGCGGCGCGTGCAGATCGAGCACCTCGGCCTGCAGCAGCACGTTCTCGAGCAAGTCGTCGATGCCCTGACCTGTCTTGGCCGAAACCGGCACCACCGGGACGTCGCCACCGTACTCCTCGGGCACCACCTCGCGCGCGACCAGGTCCTGCTTGACGCGCTCCGGATTCGCCTCGGGCTTGTCGATCTTGTTCATCGCGACGACGATCGGAACCTTCGCCGCCCTCGCATGGTGTATCGCCTCGATCGTCTGGGGCATGACGCCATCGTCGGCGGCGACCACCAGGATCACGATGTCGGTCGCCGCGGCGCCGCGCGCGCGCATCGCGGTGAAGGCCTCGTGGCCAGGCGTGTCCAGGAAGGTCACGACACCGCGCGGAGTCTCGACGTGATAGGCGCCGATGTGCTGCGTGATGCCGCCCGCCTCGCCGGCGGCGACCTTCGCACGACGGATGTAGTCGAGCAGCGACGTCTTGCCGTGGTCGACGTGGCCCATCACGGTCACCACCGGGGGACGCGGCAGGTTCTCGGCCTCGGTCTCGCTCGAGGTCTCCTCGAGGAAGGCCTCCGGATCGTCGAGCTTGGCGGCGACCGCCGTGTGGCCGAGCTCCTCGACCACGATCATCGCGGTTTCCTGGTCGAGCACCTGATTGATCGTCACCATCTGCCCGAGCTGCATCAGCTTCTTGATGACTTCGGCGGCTTTCACCGACATCTTGTGCGCGAGGTCGGCAACGGTAATGGTCTCCGGCACGTGGACCTCGCGAACCACCGCTTCGGCCGGGCCCGCGGATATCGTCCCCTGGTCGCGGTGGTCGCGATGACGCCCACCCTTGGGTCCGCGCCAGCCCCCGGCGCCACCGGGCACGCCGCGCGTCTTGATCGCACGGCGCTTCGCGCCTTCCTCGTGCCAGGACGAGGAGAGCTTCTCGGACTTGACGTGCTTCTTCTCCTTGCTCTCGCCGGCCGGCGCACCCGCCCCCTTCTGTTCGGGCTTGCCCGTCGGCCGGTGCAGCGTGCCTGTCGTCGGCGGCTGGCCCGGCGCACCGGGCGCAGCACCCTGCGCCGCGGGCGCTTCGGCAACCTTGGGCTGCGGACGACGCTGCGCCGTCATCAGTCGATTGATCTCGGCGACCTCACTCTCGACCGCCTTGCGCGCCTTGGCCTGGGCCTGGGCCTCTTCCTGCGCCTTGCGCGCGGCTTCCGCGGCGACCACCGCCTCCTGGTCGGCCTGCGCGCGCGCGTCCTCGGCTTCGGGTGCGACGATCGCCTCGGCCTTCTCCTTGCCGACGCGAGCCTCTTCCTCGCGCCGCACCGCCTCGGCGGCGGCCTCGGCCTCGCGCACGCGCTCCTGCTCGAGTTTCTCCTGCTTTTCGCGAAGCTCGACCGCCTGGCGCTCGAGCAGCTCGCGCTGGCGCTGATCCTCTTCGTCGCGAATGCGCTGCTGCTCGAGATCGACCGCCGAGGGTGCCGGCGCTTGCGCCTCTACAGGCGCAGGAATCACCTCGGACACCGCGTCCCCGGCGCCGCGCTTGACGAAGACTCGCTTCTTGCGCACCTCGACCTGGATCGTTCTGGCCTTTCCGGTCCCGTCGGCCTGCTTGATCTCCGAGGTCTGCTTGCGCGTGAGCGTGATCTTCTTCTTGGGTGCGTCCTCGCCTCCGTGAGAACGCCTCAACGCAGCGAGCAGCTGCTCCTTGTCGGCCTCGGACAGCGCGTCGGTGGGCGAGCTCTTGTTCACACCCGCGTCGCGAAGCTGCTCGAGAAGCACCTCCGCCGGCACCTTCAGCTCGTCGGCAAATCTTGCTACGTTCGTGCTATCCATCGTCATCCTTTCGCGCGGTCTCGCCCGTCGACCCTCAGGCCGATTCTTCGTCGGCGAACCAATGCGCGCGTGCCTTCATGATCAAGTCCTTCGCGCGCTCCTCGTCGACACCCGTCGCTTCGACCAGCTCGTCGACTGCGAGCTCGCCGAGGTCGTCGCGGGTGCGAATCCCCGCATCGGCCAGCCGCGCTGCCAGCTGGTGATCCATACCCTCCAGCGAGAGCAGGTCCTCGGCGGTCTTCCCGATCTTCTCCTCGGTCGCGATCGCCTCGGTGAGGAGCACGTTGCGAGCGCGGTTTCGCAGCTCGTTGACCGTGTCCTCATCGAAGGCCTCGATCTCGAGCATTTCATTGATCGGCACGTACGCGACTTCCTCGACGCTGGTGAAGCCCTCGTCGATCAGGATGTCCGCCACTTCCTCGTCCACGTCGAGCTTGCCCATCAGCCGATCGCGCAAGCCGGTGCGCTCCTGCTCCGACTTCTGCTGGGATTCGTCGGCCGTCATGATGTTGATCTGCCAGCCGGTCAGCTCCGAAGCGAGCCGGACGTTGCGCCCGCCGGTGCCGATCGCGAGCGCGAGGTTGTCCTCGTCGACCACGACGTCCATGCTGTGCTTGTCCTCGTCGACCACGATCGACGACACGTTGGCGGGCGCCAGCGCGCCGATGACGAACTGCGCGGGGTCTTCGGACCAGAGCACGATATCGACGCGCTCGCCCGCGAGTTCGCCGGTGACCGCCTGAACGCGGGAGCCGCGAACCCCGACGCAGGTGCCGATCGGGTCGATCCGGCGGTCCTGCGTGAAGACCGCGATCTTCGCGCGCACGCCCGCGTCGCGGGCGGCCGCCTTTATCTCCAGCAATCCCTGCTCGATCTCGGGAACCTCCAGTGCGAACAGGTACTTGATGAACTCGGGCGCGGTACGCGAGAGGATCAGTTGCGGCCCGCGGCCTTCGCGGTTCACCCGCAGAACGTAGGCCCTGACGCGGTCGCCGACGCGCAGATTCTCCTTGGGGATCATCTGATCGCGCGGCAGACGGGCTTCGACCTTGCCCGACTCGACGATGGCACCCTCGCGGTCCATCCGCTTGATGGTGCCCGACATGATGTCCTCGCCGCGCTGAAGGAAGTCGGTGACGATCTGGTCGCGTTCGGCGTCGCGGATCCGCTGCAGGATCACCTGCTTCGCTGCCTGGGCGCCGATGCGACCGAGTTCGACCGGCTCGAGTTCTTCCTCGATGAAATCGCCGACCTGGATGTCGGGGATCTGCTTCTGCGCCTCGGTCAGGATGATCTGCAGGTCGTGATCCTCCATTTCGCCGTCGGGCACCACCTGCCAGCGGCGAAACGACTCGTAGTCGCCGGTGGTGCGGTCGATGGAGACGCGCGCGTCGGCGTCCTCCTTGAACCGCTTCTTGGTAGCGGACGCCAGCGCGCTCTCGAGCGACTGGAACACGATCTCGCGCGGCACGTTTTTCTCACGCGCAAGCGCATCAACCAGCAAGAGGACTTCTCGGCTCATCGCCCGGTCTCCTAGAACTTCAGCTTTGGCACAAGCCGCGCCCGATCGACTTCGTCGAGCGCAAACACCAGTTTCCGAACGGCGGGCTTCTCGCCCGCCGGCTTCTTCGCCGCGGTCGCCGGCCTGCCGGCCTTTCGCGCCTTTGCCGGCCGCGCACCCGTCACCTGCGCGGCCGCGCGCGCCGCGTCGTCCAGCAACTCGAGGCCGAACTGCCCGTCGGACTCGACGGTCAATTTGCCCTCGAAGTTGCGGCGCCCCTCGAACGGGCGCTTCAATTTCACAGTTGCCTGCTCGCCCGCGAACCGGACGAAATCGTCCTCGCGCTTGAGCGGGCGATCCAGCCCCGGCGACGACACTTCGAGCCGCTGATAGTCGAATTCCTCGACCGCGAGCACGTGCGACAGCTGGTGGCTGACACGCTCGCAATCCTCCATGCGGATGCCCGACGGCGAGTCGATGAAGACTCGCAACAGACCCCGCTGGGCCATCTCGACCTCAACCACCTCATAGCCCATCGCCGCCGCAGTTCGCTCGACGATCGACCGCACCGTTTCCACTCGTACGCGCCCCGCCAATACGGGTCCCACTCACGGACCCAGATTCATTCACTCCGGCCCGCGGCGCGCAACAAAAAAAAATGGGCTGTGCCAGCCCACTTTTTTGGAGCACGCCCGACAGTAGACGCTGTCCGGGCGCTTGGAATCCTGCGATTATATCGACAAATCAGCCATTTGGCGAGCGCTTGCGGCCGCGACTCCGGCCTCCCGGACCGCCCCCGCCCCCGGGACCGCCGCCGCTGCGCGGCCCGCGATTGCCCCGATTGCCGCTCCCTTGACCGCCCGTGCCCCGCATCGGCCCCGAAGGCGGCCCGCCCGACCCGCGCATGGGCCCGATCACAGGCGCCCCGAAGCCACCGGCTCCGCGCCCGCGCTGCTGCTTTCTGCCACCGCCCCCTCCGGCACGCCCACCGGAGCCAGCCCCGGGCTCGCCCTTTCGCACGATCTTCGTGATGCCCTCGAGGTGCGCATTGGCCGAGCGCGGCTGCCACTCGTCATCGTCATCGACCACAGCAGCGGGCTCGCGTTCTCGCTCGCCGTAGTGAAGCGGCGGTTGCGCGTCGTCTTCGTCCAGATCGTGATCGTCGTCGTGTTCGAGCTCGCGATCGCTTTCGTCTTCATTGCCTGACTCGCCCGCCGCTCCGTCCTGCGCCGGCAGGCCCGGCCGGCGCGTCGCCTGCAACAGGGCGCTCATGTCGGCCGGCGACAACTCGATCCAGCGCCCGCGTGGCAGGTCGCGCGGCAGCGCCACCGGGCCGAACCGGATCCGCACCAGCCGGCTGACGGTCAGGTTGACCGCTTCGAACATGCGGCGCACCTCGCGGTTGCGGCCCTCGGCGACCGCAACCCGGTACCAGTGGTTGGCGCCGTCACCGCCGACGTCTTCCAGCCGGGTAAAGGCGGCCGGACCGTCCTCGAGTTGCACTCCCGCCAGCAGCTTGTCGCGCACCTCGTCCTCGATCCTGCCGAACACCCGTACCGCGTACTCGCGCTCCCATCCATAGCGCGGATGCATCAGCTTGTTGGCCAAGTCGCCGGACGTGGTGAAGATCAGCAGCCCCTCGGTATTGAAGTCGAGGCGCCCGACCGCGACCCAACGGGCGCCTTTGAGGCGTGGGAGGCGCTCGAACACGGTCACGCGCTGGCCTGGGTCGTCGCGAGACGTGATCTCGCCGGCCGGCTTGTGGTAGAGGAGCACGCGAACCTGCTGCTGCTGCGAGGGCTTGCGGTTGAGCTGACGCCCGTTCACTCGAATCTGATCGTTGGGAGCGATGCGCTGCCCGATGTGGGCCGGCATGCCATTCACCGAAATGCGGCCGGCAACGATCCACTCTTCCATGTCGCGTCGAGAACCGAGCCCCGCATCCGCGAGCACCTTGTGCAGCTTCGGCGCATCGTCGTCGATTACCCCGGGCGCAGTGCGACCGGCCGACTTGCGCCCCGCATCGAGTCCGACGACGGCAGTCTCGGCGTAGACGGGCAAGGGCTCGAGCGGCTCGGTGCCGACGCCCGCCGCCGCGCCGGACGAGGCCGCGTCCTGCCCTTCGGCACCCGGACGGCCGCGCTTTCGTCCGCCGCGCGGTCCGCGACGCCGATTGAACGCGCCCCGAGAAGTGCGCTCGCCACGATCGCCGGATTCCTGCCGGCTTGCGCGATCGTCCGGCGTTTCGGCAGCTCCCGCGCCACTTTCCTGCCCCGGCTCCGATGCCTGCCCCAAGGCACGTTCCTGCCCGCCCTCTCGACTCTGATCCTGGTTCGGATCGCCCCCCGGACCCCGCGCACGATCCTTGCCCTGGCCGCGACCGCGACGGCGCCCGCGGCCGTTGCCGCGTCCCTGTCGTACGACGCCCTGCTCTCCTCCCCCTTCGGCCGAGTCGCTCGCGCCGGGCGAGCCGCCCGAGTCCTGCGGGCTCGGTGATTCGGGTGCGGGTTTTTCAGGCGGTGAAAGAGGGTCGTTGTTCAAAGTCAGGTTCCTTTTGGCGCCGCATCGGGCGCGTCGTCTTCTGCCGGCGCCTGCGCCTGCGCGCCGGACACGTCGACCGCATCGCTTTGCGTGGCGGCCTGCCCGGCTTCGGCCACGGCCTGGTCCGAACCGCCTTCCGACTGATTCTCGTTGCCGGCGAACCCGGTGTCTTCGTCCGGCTGTCCTTGCCCGGAGAACGTGATCGCCGTCTGCTCCACCGCCTGCGCGAGCAACTCCGGCGCCGCCTGCGCGGGGAGCGCGGGCAACGCGTCCAGCGCGGCAATGCCGAGATCGTCGAGGAACTGCCGCGTCGTGGCCAGCAGCCCCGGGCGACCGACCACGTCCTTGTGCCCGATGGTCTCGATCCAGCCGCGATCCTCGAGCGTCTTGATGACCTGAGAGGAAACGGTCACCCCCC
Organism: Burkholderiaceae bacterium; assembly: GCA_024641185.1. Taxonomy (GTDB): domain Bacteria; phylum Pseudomonadota; class Gammaproteobacteria; order Burkholderiales; family Burkholderiaceae_E; genus Quisquiliibacterium. The sequence continues at coordinate 8,529 of JAHEDO010000117.1, forward strand.
TGATCTCCTCGATGTCGCCGCGAGTGACCGGCTGCCGGTAGGCGATGATCGCGAGGGTCTCCATGACGGCTCGCGAATAACGGGGCGGCTTTTCGGGATGCAGCCTGGCGAGATGCTGCGCCACATCCGGGGCCGTCTGGAACCGCCAGCCGCCCGCCAGGGCTACCAGCCGTACGCCGCGGTGCTGCCAGTCTGCGCGCAACTCCTCGAGAACGCCGCGCACGGTGTCCGCGCCGACCTCGTCTTCGAACAGTCGACGAAGGTCGGATACGGACAACGGATGGGCGGACGCGAGCAGCGCCGCTTCGATTACGGTTTTAGCCTGCGCGGTGAGCATCCGCGTGCCTGAAATATAGAAGGTCTCGATGCCAGCAATCACGGTGGCCCTCACGGGCCACCCAGTACAGTTCGATCAGTTATCGCCGGAAGAGCGGCGTGGATCCGGCGAGTTCGATCGGCACCCCGCAAGCGGCTCCGATGGTCCGGCGCGGACGCACCGCGCCCAGTGCCTGAAAGGGAGGCTGCCGAGACGCGAATCCAGCATCCAAACGCGTCGGTGTGCGCCAAGGCGCGCATAGTACGCCCGATCCCGCGGGCGTGCAAACGGCTGAACCGTGCCCGGCCGGTGCCTTCGACGCGCGTTCGCGCCACGCATCCGCCCGACGCAGGAACTCTCTATTTCGCCAGGATCCGCATCGCTCGCCGCAAAGCAGGCCAACCTG
>JAHEDO010000331.1 GCA_024641185.1 Burkholderiaceae bacterium
CGCGCACCTCGTCGAGCTTGAACGGCTTGATGATCGCGGTAATCAGTTTCATCGATGCTCTCCATTTCGGGCCGGCCCGCGAGGGCCTGGCCCGGTTCCAGGACGACTCAGAACGTCTTGCCGACTGACAACACCACGGTACCCTTGCCGAGATTCTTGTCCCGGTAGTTCTTCCAGACGTCATTGGTGTTCGTATCCACGTAGGCCAGGCCCCAGCTGAAGCCCGCGTACTCCTTCCCGATGCCGATCTTCCAGTCGGTGTAGTCGAAGTCACTGGAGTTCTTTACTTTCTGGTGGCCGACGTGGGCCCCCAGGGTGAAGCCAGCGCCCAGGTCGAAGTTCGCGCTCAGGTCGAGGTAGTTGGAGCCCTCGCTGTCCTTGGCTCCGAACAGATCGCTCACCGCGTGCGAGTACTTGAGCGTGAGCATCTTCCAGGAGCCTGCGATGTAGAGCTCGGTCGTGTTCGGCTTGGGGTTGCCGGCTGCCGTCCACGTGTCGAACTTGCCCGGGTAGTAGTAGTACAGGACGCCGACGTCGTAACCGAAGTCGCCGATGGTGTTCTTGAAACCGCCGTAGAGATCCAGTTCCAGGCTGCTTCCGCCGTCCGAAGAGCCCTGGTCGGATAGCCAACTGACGTTCGAGCCCCAAGTGCCGACATAGACACCGCTCGAGTGCGCGTAATCGAACCCGCCCTGCAGCGCCGGGCGGAAGTCCGTCTGCGCGATGCCGCGATAACGGTACTCGCTGACCAGGCTGACGTTGCCGGTGAATGTATGCGGCGAAGCGGTCGCGGCCTGCGCCGCGCTCAGCGTGGGGACGGACGCGGCCACCGCGGCAAACCCGGCAACTGCCATCAGTTTCTTCATTTCGAACTACTCCGGTTGTGGAAATGGGAATCGGGATCCGGAAATGAATCCCGGTTTGCGGGACGGGATTGCATTTCCCGTGCCAGCATCGATTTCCTGGGGCTCTGACGCGGGAATCGATCCAGATGCCAACGCACCGGTCGTTTTACGCACATTTTCGGTGCGCCCGCGGATGGCGCACCATTGTGGTGCGCCATCCGCGGGCGGCATGCGAGGACAGGCGTTTTGGAGGTGTCCGCCTAGCACGCGGAGCGTGTGCGGCCCCCCGTGCTAGACTCGAATCGGCGTTCCGCGCGCGGCCTTGCGCGCCCGTTTCCGGCGATATCCGCCCGCCGAGAGGCCACGATGACCACCGACAAACAGACCCTGCTCCAGGATCTGCAGCGCCGACTGACCGAACTGATGCGCAGCAGCCCGGCCCCGGACATCGAGCGCAACCTCAAGGCGCTGCTGGGCCAGACCTTCGATCGACTCGAACTTGTGACCCGCGACGAGTTCGACGGCTACGTGGAGCTGCTCGGCTCGCTGCGCGCGCGCGTCGCGAAACTCGAACAGGCGATCGACGCGCTGGAACGGCCGGCCGACGCGGCGGCGCGCGACCAGAGCTGAGACCGTCCCCGCCGCGCCGCTAGGCGTCGGGCGCGACGAGTTGCCCGGTGTGCGCCAGCCCCGCCGAGCGGTATCGGCTGGTGCCGGTGCCAGGGTGAGCGCGCCAGGGGGATCGTGGCCGGCCCTCGCGGATCGATGACCCCGCGCGGCGCGGCCTGTGCCGTCAGTGCGACCGGAGGCACCCGGCGCGACCCGAAGATCTGGTTCTGACGGACGGACGCGCCTAGCCCGGCGCCCGAGCGTCAACAAAGGGAATGCGTTCCGACAAGCCTTTTGCATCACGGGACGGAGTGCCTAGAATGCCGCCTCATGACCATGACCGATGAACATGTGGTGATCCGCGAGGTCGGGCTGCGCGACGGGCTGCAGAGCATCGCGCGCACGCTGCCGACCGAACACAAGCTCGGATGGCTGCGCGACGCGCACGCCGCCGGACTGCGCGAGATAGAGGTCGGCTCCTTCGTGCCGGCGAAGCTGCTGCCGCAACTCGCCGACACCGCCGAGCTCGTCGCCTTCGCGAGGACGCTGCCGGGTCTCACGGTTTCGGTGCTCGTGCCCAACCTGCGCGGCGCGCAGCGCGCGATCGACAGCGGCGTCGACCTGATGCTGCTGCCGCTTTCCGCGAGCCACGCGCACAGCCTGGCCAACCTGCGCAAGGCGCCGGACGACGTCGTCCGCGAGATCGCGGCGATCCGCGCCGCGCGCGATGCGTCGGGGTCCGCCTGCCTGGTCGAGGTCGGGATCAGCACCGCGTTCGGATGCACGATCCAGGGGCGGGTCGATCCGCAAGAGGTGCTGCGGCTGCTGCGCGCGGTACTCGATGCCGGCGTCGACCGCGTCGGGCTGGCCGACACCGTGGGCTACGCCGACCCGAAATCGGTGCGCGAGCTGTTCGAGCGCAGCTTCGAACTCGCCGGCGAGAAGCTCGCCTGCGGGCACTTCCACGACACGCGCGGACTCGGCATGGCGAACGTCGTGGCCGCCTGGCAGACCGGAGTTCGCCGCTTCGACGCCTGCCTGGCCGGCATCGGCGGCTGCCCGCACGCCCCCGGCGCGAGCGGCAACGTCGCGACCGAGGACCTGGCCTACCTGTTCGCCAGCATGGGCGAGCCGACCGGGCTCGACTTCGACGCGCTGATCG
>JAHEDO010000118.1 GCA_024641185.1 Burkholderiaceae bacterium
GAACTTCACGAACATCGCGGTCCTGCTCGGCGCGCTCGGCGTGGGCATCGGCTTCGGCCTGCAGTCGGTGGTCGCGAACTTCGTCGCGGGGCTGATCATCCTGTTCGAGAGCCCGCTGAAGATCGGCGACTTCGTGGAACTCGAGTCGGGCGTCCACGGCGAAGTGCGCGAGATCCGGATGCGCGCGACCCGGATCACCACCAACGACAACGTCGACATCCTGGTGCCCAACTCGGAGTTCGTGAGCGGCCGGGTGATCAACTGGACGCTCGACGAGGCCAACCGACGCATCCGCGTGCCCTTCGGCGTCGCCTACGGCAGCGACAAGGAGCAGGTGCGTGCCGCGGTGCTCGAGGCCGCCGACAGGGTGCCGCACACGCTCAAGGGCGTGCCGCACCGGGCGCCACAGGTCTGGTTCGTGAATTTCGGCGCGTCGAGCCTCGATTTTCAGCTGATCGTCTGGCTGACCGCCGACGCGGTCAAGCGACCGTCGTCGGTGCAGGCCGCCTACCTGTGGGAGATCCACACCGCGCTCGAGCAGCACCGCATCGAGGTGCCGTTCCCGCAGCGCGACCTTCACCTGCGCAGCATGTTCGGCCTCTCTGAAAACGAGGCGAAGAAGTGGCTCGAACGTCGATCGCAGCCGCCCGCCCTGGGAGATTCGGAATGATCGCCCGCCCGGAGCGTCGTCGGTCTGGCCGCCGACTGCGGCGTTGACGCCGTTTTCGTCACGCAGCAGAATCCGCTTCACGCAGGCGCCGCTCGGCATCTCCCTACCCCGCGACCCCGAGCCCGCCCGCAGCCAAGTCCCCAGCCTGCCGTCAGAGCAGGTCATTTTCGATGCAACCGAAGTCCGGGCGCCGGCCAGCGCGCTCGGATCTGCACCCTTTCAAGGAGGCCGGCCATGAAACTCTATTTCCATCCCGCGTCGACCACGTGCCGCCCGATCATGCTGTTCGCAGCCGAGAACGGCATCACCCTGGACACCGAACTCGTCGACCTGTTCACCGGTGCGCAATACCAACCGTCGTACGAGGCGGTCAACCCGAACCATCTGGTGCCCGTGCTCCAGGACGGCGATTTCCGGCTGACCGAGAGTTCGACGATCCTGAAGTACATCGCCGACAAGGCGGGCTCGCCGCTGTACCCGAAGGACCTGCGCGAGCGCGCCCGCGTGAACGAACGCATGGACTGGGTGAACACGCAGCTGTGCCGCGACCTCGCCTATGGCCTCGTTTACCCGCAGATCCTGCCCAACCACAAGCGCCGCAGCGACGAGGCGCAGGACGCGACCGTGCAGTGGGGCAAGGAGCGCACGCAGGGCTGGCTCAAGATTCTCGACGAACACATTCTCGGCGCGAAGAACGCCTACATGTGCGGAGACGCGATGACGATCGCCGATTATTTCGCGTCCGCCTTCGTCTCGCTGGCGGAAGTGACCGGCAGCGACTTCTCCGCGTATCCGAACGTCAAGCGCTGGCTGGGTCGCATGAAGTCGCTCAAGAACTGGAAGCAGGTCAACGAAACGATCGACGGTTTCGCCGCGTCCCTGAAAAGCAACCCGATGGTGGCCGCGTGAACGAGCCCCGACGCAGGAGCGCTCTCTTATGATCCGCAAGCTGCATCACAACGCGTACCGCTGCCGCGACTCCGAGCAGACGCGGCGCTTCTACGAGGACTTTCTCGGGCTGCCGCTCGTGGGCACGCTCGAGATCGCGCAGACGAAGACGGGTCGTGCGACCAACGTGCTGCACACCTTCTACCGCCTCGACGACGGGTCGCATCTCGCCTTTTTCGAGGCACCCGACATGCCGTTCGAATTCAAGGCCCAGCACGACTTCGATCTGCACATCGCGCTCGAGGTGGCTCCCGACGTACTGCCGGACATGCTCGCCAAGGGCAAGGCGCAGGGCATCGAGACCCGCGGGGTGTCGGACCACGGCTTCATCGACTCGATCTACTTCCGCGATCCCAACGGCTACGTGATCGAGCTGTGCGCGAAGCGCGACAACCACGACGCGGAGATGGATCCTCGCATCAACGGCGCGCGGGAGAAGCTGCAGCGCTGGACCGCCGCCCGGGCTGGCGCCGGCGCGGGGTGATTCCGGACCCGGCGCGGCGCGCCTGAGCGCGGCGAAGACGCCGCGCGTTCGACCCCGCTCAGGTCGCCGTCGCCTGCCGCACCGCCCGCTCCCATTTCTCCATGAGCGCGGCGGCGTTTTCGCGCGGCATCGTCGGATGGAAGCGGCGCTCGACCTGCCACTGGGCCGCGAGCTCGTCCAGATTGCGGTAGACGCCGCAGGACAGCCCCGCGAGATAGGCCGCGCCTAGCGCCGTCGTTTCGATGATCTGCGGCCGCACGACCGGGATTCCCAGCAGATCGGCCTGGAACTGCATCAGCAGGTCGTTGACGCAGGCACCACCGTCGACGCGCAGTTCGGAGACCGCCGCACCGCCGGCCGCGGCCGCGTCGCGACTCATGGCGCGCAGCAGCGCGGCGCTCTGGAACGCGATGCTCTCGAGCGCGGCGCGGGCGATATGCGCCACCGTGCTTCCCCGCGTGAGCCCGACGATGGCGCCGCGTGCGTCGGCGTTCCAGTACGGCGCGCCCAGGCCGGTGAAGGCAGGCACGAACATCACGCCGCCGCTGTCGGGCACGCTTGCGGCCAGCGTCTCCACTTCACTGCTCGCGTTGATCGCGTGCAGACCGTCGCGCAGCCACTGCACCACCGCGCCGGCGATGAAGATGCTGCCTTCGAGCGCGAACTCCGGGGTCGACGTCGGCTGCGCTGCGCTGGTCGTGATGAGGCCGTTGGCGCTCGTCTCGAACTGCGCGCCGGTGTGCATCAGCATGAAGCAGCCGGTGCCGTAGGTGTTCTTCGCCAGCCCGGCCTTGAAGCAGGCCTGCCCGAACAGTGCGCTCTGCTGGTCGCCCGCGATGCCGCCGACCGGCAGCTCGGCCCCGAGCAACTCGGCGTGCGTCGTGCCGAAGACGTGACTCGACGGATGCACCGCGGGCAACAGCTCGCGCGGCACCTCGAGTAGTGCGAGCAGCTCGTCGTCCCAGGCATTGTCGTGCACGTTCAGCAGCATCGTGCGCGACGCGTTGCTGACGTCGGTGGCGTGCACCGCGCCCGCGCGGTGCTTCTCGTCAAAGCCGCCGGTGAGTTGCCACAACAGCCAGCTGTCGACGGTGCCGAATGCGAGTTCGCCGCGCTGTGCCGCGCTGCGCGCCCCGTCGACATGATCGAGAATCCATTTCAGCTTCGTGCCAGAGAAATAGGCGTCGATGATCAGACCGGTCTTGCGGCGGACCAGGGTCTCGAGTCCGCGCGCGCGCAATTCGGCGCAGGTCGGCTCGGCGCGCCGATCCTGCCAGACGATGGCGTTGTAGACCGGCATTCCGGTCCGGCGATTCCAGACCAGCGTGGTCTCGCGTTGATTGGTGATGCCGATCGACGCGATGTCCTTCGCGGTCAGCCCTGCGTTCGAGAGCGCCTCGCGCGCCGTGGCCAGCTGCGTGGTCCACAGGTCCATCGGATCGTGCTCGACCCATCCCGGTTGCGGATAGATCTGGGGGAACTCGCGCTGCGCCATGGCCACGATGCGCCCCTGCGCGTCGAACACGATGCTGCGAGAACTGGAAGTGCCCTGGTCGAGCGCCAGGATGTGAGTCTTCATGGGTTTGCCTCGTTTTCACAGGTCACGAGTTGCACACGGGCCTCGGCTAGCAATGTGGGAAAGGGTTCCGGCGGAGGCAGGTCGGTGAACAGCGTGTCGATCTGGTCGAGCCGTCCCAGCTCGACCATCGCCAGCCGGTTGAACTTGCTGTGGTCGGCCGCGAGCCAGACCTCGCGCGCGTGGTCGATGATCGCCCGCGCAACCTCGACCTCGCGGTAGTCGAAGTCGCGCAACGTACCGTCGTCCTCGATCCCCGAGATCCCGATCAGGGCGATGTCGACCTTGAACTGCCGGATGAAGTCGACGGTCACCTCTCCGACGATGCCGCGGTCGCGCGAGCGCACCACGCCGCCGGCGACGATCACTTCGCAGTCGGAGTTGTCGGCCAGGATCGCGGCCACGTTCAGGTTGTTGGTGATCACACGCAGGCCCTTGTGCCCGAGCAGTTCGCGCGCGATCGCTTCGGTGGTCGTGCCGATGTTGATGATCAGCGAACTGCCGTCGGGCACCGCCGCTGCCACCACCCGCGCGATGCCGCGCTTGGCGTCGTCGTTGAGCTTCTGGCGCTGCCGGTACGCCACGTTCTCCGTCGTCGAGCTCGGTGCACGCACCCCGCCGTGAAACCGGTGCAGCAGCCCGGCCTGCGTCAGCAGGCGCACGTCTCGCCGCACCGTCTGCAAGGTGACCCCGAAACGTTCGGCGAGCGCCTCGACCGAAGCGCTTCCCTGGCGCTGCACCTCACCGATGAGTTCGAGCTGACGGGGGTTCAGGTCCATTGGAGGAAAGTTTGAGCGAACAGATACGAACGTAATCCAGACGCGGCTCGACGTCAAAAGGAACACAAAAGCATTGCAAAGGAAAACAAAACAAATATACTTCAATCCAATCCGAAATCAATCGAACACATTCCGACGGCGCTCCATTGGCGGTCTGAAGTACCGCGTTCGCCGTTCAGGACAGGCCGAGGCAAGCACGATTCCCCGATGAACCCCCTCCAAGCCACCCCGGACCCGCTTGCGCCGACCGACGCCCCGGCGTCCTGCGACGTGCTCATCGTCGGCGGCGGCATCAACGGTGCCGGCATCGCCCGCGACCTCGCCGGCCGGGGGCTGCGGGTGGTTCTTTGCGAGAAGGACGATCTCGCCGCGCACACCTCGTCGTCGTCGACCAAGCTGATCCACGGCGGCCTGCGCTACCTCGAGTATTACGAGTTCGGCCTGGTGCGCAAGTCTCTCGCCGAGCGCGAGCGGTTGCTGAAGAGCGCGCCGCACATCATGTGGCCGCTGCGCTTCGTGATGCCGCACGACCCGTCGATGCGCCCGGTCTGGATGATCCGGGCCGGCCTGTTCCTCTACGACCACCTCGCCAGGCGAGAGTTGCTTCCCGGCTCGCGCACGATCGATCTTCGCGATCACGTCGCCGGCGCGCCGCTGAAGAAGTCGTTCACCAAGGGCTTCGTCTATTCGGACGGCTGGGTCGATGACGCGCGACTGGTCGTGCTGAACGCGGTCGATGCCGCCGAGCGCGGCGCGACGGTGCTGCCTCGCTGCGCCTGTGTCGATGCGCGTCGTGAGGCCAACCGATGGCACGTCACGCTGCGCGACGCGGACGGAACAACGCGCGAACTGAGCGCGCGCGCCCTCGTCAACGCTGCTGGCCCCTGGGCCGCGCAGTTCCTCGCGGAACACGCCCACTTGCCGAAAGCCAAGACGCTGCGCCTGGTGAAAGGCAGCCACATCGTCGTGCGCAAGCTCTTCGACCACGACCACGCGTACATCTTCCAGAATCCGGACAAGCGGATCATCTTCGCGATTCCGTACGAAGGCGACTTCACGCTCATCGGCACGACCGACACCGAATACGCAGGAGCGATCGGCGCCGACCGCGTCGACGAGCGCGAGGTCGGCTACCTGTGCGAGCAGGCGAGCCGCTATTTCGAACGTCCCGTCACGCCGGCCGATGTCGTCTGGCGCTACTCGGGCGTGCGCCCGCTGCTCGACGACGAGTCGGGCGACCCCTCGGCGGTGACCCGCGACTACTCGCTCGAACTCGACACCGCCCAGGCGCCTCTGCTGTCGGTATGGGGCGGCAAGATCACCACCTTCCGAAAGCTCGCCGAAGAAGCGGCCGATCTGCTGGCGTCGCCGCTGAAAGTGTCGCGCGGCGCCTGGACCGCCGGCGTGCCGTTACCCGGCGGTGACCTGAGCACCTGGATCGGCGCGTCGCTGCGCCCGGACACCGACTTCGAGCGCTTCGTGCAGGAACTGGTGCGCCGGCACCCGGAACTGCCCCCAGCGCTGGCCAGGCGACTCGCGCACTGCTACGGCACGCGTATCGGAACGCTGCTCGAGGAACGCGAGGGCGGGTCCACACTCGGCGCCGAAATCGCGCCGGGCCTGTTCGAAGCCGAACTGGATTTCCTGCACAGGCACGAGTGGGCGCGCAGCGCCGACGACGTGCTGTGGCGCCGCACCAAGCTCGGGCTGCATCTCGACGCCGCGCAACGCGAGTGCGTCGCGGCATGGTGCGCGGCCCATTGGAACGGACCCACCGCGAACGCCCCCGCAGAGGCAGCGTCGCATCGCAAGGAGACCTCATGGAACTGATGCTCAAGGGCATCGAGAAGCGCTGGGGAGCGTCCACGCACCTCTACGAGATGGACCTGACGCTGGTGCCGCGCGCGGTGACGGTGTTGCTCGGCGCCACCCAGGCCGGCAAGACAAGCCTGATGCGGGTGATGGCCGGGCTCGACGCACCCAGCGCCGGCCGCGTCGTCGCCGACGGCCGCGACGTCACCGGCGTGCCGGTCCGCGAGCGCAACGTCTCGATGGTCTACCAGCAGTTCATCAACTACCCGTCGATGACGGTGGCCGAAAACATCGCCTCGCCGCTGAAGCTGCAGCGAGCGCTCGATCGCGCGGGCATCGACGCGCGCGTGGCCGAACTCGCCGGCAAGCTGCACATCGAACCGTTTCTCGGGAGGCTGCCGGCCGAGCTGTCGGGGGGCCAGCAGCAACGCGTGGCACTGGCCCGTGCCCTGGCGAAGAACGCCCCGCTGATGCTGCTGGACGAGCCGCTCGTGAACCTGGACTACAAGCTGCGCGAAGAACTGCGCGAAGAGCTCTCCGCCCTGTTTGCCACCGGCGAGTCGACAGTCGTCTACGCCACCACCGAGCCGACCGAAGCCCTTCTGCTCGGCGGCTATACCGCGGTGATGGACGCCGGCGAACTGCTGCAGTACGGCCCGACCGCCGAGGTCTTCCACCACCCGAGGTCGATCCGTGTCGCGCGCGCGTTCAGCGACCCGCCGATGAACCTGATCGAAGCGAAGGCCACGCCCGCCGGCCTCGAATTGTCCTCCGGCCTGACGCTGGCCCTCAAGCTGCCACGTGACCACACCACGACCGGCTACCAGGCACTGACCGTGGGCCTGCGTGCCAGCACGCTGCACCTGCAGGCGCGCCCGGGCGATCTGAGCGTGCCCGGAATCGTCGAACTCGCCGACATCGCGGGATCGGACACCTTCGTGCACGTGGACACTGCGGTCGGTGCCCTCGTCGCGCAGCTCCCGGGCGTGCACAATCTCACGCTCGGAGCGCAGATCACGGTGCACCTGAGTCCCGCGCACGCCTACGTCTTCGACGCCCGTGGCGACCTTCTGCTGGCGCCGACGACCAATACCGAGGCGCACTGACATGGCACGCATCAGCCTCGACCTCGCCCACTCCTACCGTCCGAACCCGCAACGCGACGAGGATTTCGCGCTGCTGCCCCTGAAGATGACGTTCGAGGACGGCGGCGCCTATGCGCTGCTCGGCCCGTCGGGCTGCGGCAAGACAACCCTGCTGAATACCGTCTCGGGCCTCGTCACGCCATCGCAAGGCAGTGTGAGTTACGACGGCCGGGACGTCACCGGGCTCAGCCCGCAACAGCGCAACATCGCCCAGGTGTTCCAGTTCCCGGTGATCTACGACACGATGACGGTCGCCGAGAACCTCGCGTTCCCGCTGCGCAATCGCGGCGTCCCCGCCGACCGCATCAAGCAGCGCGTCGGGCAGATCGCAGAGATGCTCGAAATGAGCGATCAGCTCAACATGCGCGCCGCCGGGCTCGCCGCCGACGCGAAACAGAAGATTTCGCTGGGCCGCGGCCTGGTCCGCGAGGACGTCTCGGCGGTCCTGTTCGACGAGCCGCTGACGGTGATTGACCCGCACCTGAAATGGCAGCTGCGGCGCAAGCTCAAGCAGATCCATCACGAGCTGAAGCTGACGCTGATCTACGTCACGCACGACCAGGTCGAGGCGCTCACCTTCGCCGAGGAGATCGTCGTGATGACCCGTGGCCGCGCGGTGCAGATCGGCAGTGCAAGCGATCTGTTTGAGCGCCCGCGCCACACCTTCGTCGGCAACTTCATCGGGTCCCCGGGAATGAACTTCCTGCCGGCCAGGGGAACGGGCACGGGCATCGAGATCGCGGGCCGCACCCTGGCTGCGCCGACCCCGGAGCTGGCCGGGCTTGCCGAATTCACGCTCGGCGTGCGCCCCGAGTACGTGGAACTCGCCGCCGAGAATGCTCCCGGAGCCGTGCCCGCCGTCGTGACACAGGCGCAGGACATCGGCACCTACTGGCTCATCACCGCGCAGGTCGGATCGGGCACGAACGCGTCCGCCATTCGCGCGCGCCTGAGCCCGGACGAGCGGATCCCCGCGGTCGGCGCGCACGTGTGGCTGTCGATCGTCGACACGCACACCTGCTTCTACCTGAACGAGGAACTGATCGCATGAAACCGGTCAACCAGAAGGCCTGGCTGCTGATACTGCCGGTCATCCTCTGCGTGGCCTTCTCGGCCATCGTGCCGCTGATGACGGTGGTGAACTACTCGGTGCAGGACATCATCTCGCCCGAGCGCCGGGTGTTCGTCGGCACCGAATGGTTCAAGTGGGTCATGCGCGACGAGGACCTGCAGGGCGCGCTGCTGCGCCAGATCGGGTTCTCGCTGAGCGTGCTGCTCGTCGAGATACCGCTGGGCATCGCGCTCGCACTGTCGATGCCGGCGAAAGGCTGGCGGTCGTCCGCGGTGCTCGTGACCGTGGCGATCTCGCTGCTGATCCCGTGGAACGTCGTCGGCACGATCTGGCAGATTTACGGCCGCACCGACATCGGTCTGCTGGGCGCCACGCTGGCCGGACTCGGCTTCGACTACAACTACACCGGACATTCCCTGGACGCCTGGCTCACGGTGCTGGCGATGGACGTCTGGCACTGGACGCCGCTGGTCGCACTGCTGTGCTACGCGGGACTGCGCGCGATACCCGACGCGTACTACCAGGCCGCGCGCATCGACGGCGCGTCGAAATTCGCGGTCTTCCGCTTCATCCAGCTCCCCAAGCTGCGCGGAGTGCTGATGATCGCGGTGCTCCTGCGCTTCATGGACAGTTTCATGATCTACACCGAGCCCTTCGTGCTCACCGGTGGCGGCCCGGGCAACTCCACCACCTTCCTGAGCCAGTACCT
>JAHEDO010000002.1 GCA_024641185.1 Burkholderiaceae bacterium
AGTTCGAAGGTGTTCGGGCTGTTGAAGTCGGACGGATAGCTTCCCGGGTAGTAGTACTGCAGCAGGCCGATGTCGTAGCCGAAGTCGCCGACCGCCTGCTTGTAGCCGCCGTAGAAGTCCCACTCGAGGCTGTTGCTCACCTGACCCGCGCCGCCGTCGGACAGCCAGCTGACGTTCGAAGCCCAGGTGCCGACATAGAAGCCGCTGGCGTGCGTGTAGTCGAAACCGCCCTGTACCGCCGGCTTGGCGTTGGTTTGCGCGATGCCCCGATAGCGGTATTCGCTGACCAGATTGGCGTTGGCGGTGAACGTGTAGGCCGGCGTGGCGGCGGCACTCTGAGCGGCGCTGAGCGAGGGGACCGAGGACGCCAGTGCCGCAAACCCGGCGGCGGCAATCAGTTTCTTCATTTCGAACTTCTCCGGTAGTAGAAAGGGATCTGGATCCGGGAAATAACTCCCGGGGTTTGCCGAACCAATTGCATTTCTCGTGCCAGCACCGATTCGTCATGCGGCGGTGCAAAAAACCGGCACGGATGCCGGCCAAGCGCCCAGTTTTCGCACCATGGTGGTGCGTTTCTGGCCAATGCGCCTTAATGGTGCGCCCTCGAGCCGAAGTACCGCGGCCTTGCCGAGGTTGCCCCAGGATCGCGCCGGGCCGTACCGGGGCGGTACCGTAACTCCCGGGGGCGGGCACCATGTCCGGCGCCAAGGACGGGCCGGCTTCGGAAGTCGCGGCGCGGGCCGCGATGACCCCCGTGCTAGACTGATTTCCGCTTCCAGCCCAGACTTTCTGTCGCCCGTCTCGGGCGTCATGCGCCCGCCGAGAGGCTTTGATGACCACCGACAAGCAGACGCTGCTCCAGGACCTGCAGAACCGTTTGACCGAACTGATGCGCAACAGTCCGGCCTCGGACATCGAGCGCAACCTCAAGGCGCTGCTGGGCCAGACCTTCGAACGCCTCGAACTCGTCACCCGCGACGAGTTCGACGGCTACGTGGAACTGCTCGGTTCACTGCGCGCGCGCGTGGCGAAGCTGGAGCAGACCGTCGCGGCGCTGGAGCGGCCGGCCGGCGCACCGGCGGGCGACCGACCCTGAAACCGGCAGCCCGTGCCCCGGGGCAACGACCACCATCGGTGGTGAACCGGTGACGTCGGAACCGGGGAGCCCGCCAGGGCCCACCCCGCCCATGGAGGACCCGCCGGAGATCGATCTCTCCGACGCCGACATCCTCGACGCCATGCAGCACATCCCCGGCTACCTCGACATCACGACCGAGGATTTCCGGGCGATCTACCACCTCGCGCACCGCCACGCGGTCGAACGCGTGCACAGGGGGCTGCGCGCAGCCCGTCTGATGCGCGTCGACGTCAATCCGATCGCCCCCGACATGCCGCTGGACGCCGCGGCGAGCGCGCTCGCGCGAAGCGGCTACAAGGGCCTGCCGGTCGTCGATGCCGCGGGCCGTGTGGTCGGGATGCTGACGGAGACCGACTTCCTGCGATGCCTTCAGGCGGACTCCTTCCTGGACTTGTTCCAGCGTCTGCTCGGCGACCCCGAAGACTTCCGGCACCGCTGCCACGAGACGCCGGTGAGCGTCGCCATGACCAGCCCGGCGGTCACGGTGCCCCCCGAGGCGGGCTACCTGGAGATGCTCGAGGCGTTCCGCCGGCACGGCGGACGCAGCATGCCGGTCACCGACGTCGAGGCCCGCCTGTGCGGTCTGCTGCTGCGCAAGGACTTCCTCGGCGCGTTCGAGCCGGCGATATCGACGTGAGCCTGCGCGAGTATCTGGGCAAGATGCGCGGCGCGCCCGGCAGCAAGCCGCCACGGGTGAGCAACAGCGAGATCCTGTGGTCGTGGGTCGGAAGCTTCGCCGGCATCGCGGCGGTCGCATGGGTCAGCCAGCTGTTTCTCGAGGGGACGGACCTGACCCTGCTGATCGGGTCGATGGGCGCATCGGCGGTCCTGCTGTACGGCGCGCCCCGCAGCCCTCTGGCGCAGCCCCGCAACCTGATCGGCGGACACGTCGTGTCGGCGATCGTCGGCGTCGCCTGCTGGAAACTGTTCCACCCGCACCCGTGGCTCGCCGCAGCCGCCGCGGTCGCCACCGCGATCGCGCTGATGCACGCCGCCCGCATGCTGCACCCGCCGGGGGGCGCGACGGCGCTGATCGCGGTCATCGGCTCGCCGGCGATCCACGATCTCGGCTTCTTCTACGTGCTGGTGCCCGCGACCGCCGGCCCGCTGATCCTGCTGGTCGTGGCGGTGCTGGTCAACAACATCCCGAAAACCCGACGCTACCCCGAAATCTGGTTCTGAGGGTCGCCCGCTCTGTGCGCGACGCCATGCCATCCGGGAGCGTAGCGAGTTCCCGAACTTCCGGTGACGCAACGAATTGCCAGGAATGCCGATCCATGAACAGACAAGCTTCCGGAGTTGCGGGTATGAGAATCTTCCCGGGGTTCACCAGGTCCGCCACGGCTCTGTTGCTGCTCGTCGCCGGCCTCGGCTTCGCCGCCGGGCCGCAGTCGACGAAGCCGGCGGACGGCGCGCCACCCCCGCCTTCCGCCCGCGCGCCGTTGACGGCGACTGCAATCTTCGCCGGCGGCTGTTTCTGGTGCATCGAAGCGGACTTCGAGAAACTGCCGGGCGTGATCGGGGCCGAGTCCGGATACACCGGCGGCACGACGCCAAACCCCACTTACCAGCAGGTCAGTGCGGGCGGCACCGGCCACGCGGAGGCGGTTCGCGTCAGCTACGACCCGGCGAAGCTGAGTTACCAGGAGTTGGTCGACTACTTCTGGAGGCACATCGACCCGACGGTCGGGGATCGGCAATTCTGCGACGTCGGCACGCAGTATCGCAGCGCCATCTACTGGCAGAACGAGACCGAGCACAAGATCGCCGAAGCCAGCCGCGACGCGTTGCTCAAGAGCGGCAAGCAGCCGAGAGTGCTGACCGAAATCGCGCCCGCCTCGGTCTTCTACCCCGCCGAGGACTATCACCAGGACTACTACAAGAAGAACCCGATCCGCTACGCCTACTATCGCAGGGGCTGCGGCAGGGACGCCCGCGTGCACGAAATCTGGGGCGACAAGTAGACTGCCCGGACAGGAGGCCATCTCGGGTGGCGCATGACGATTGCGCGTGCGACGCGTGCGACGCGTGCGACGTGGCAACACGGCAACGCGGCAACGCGGCAACGCGGCAACGCGAAGGAACGGAAACGTGATTTGGCAGACATGGCTGGTCTACCTCCTGGCGGTCACCGGACTGTCGTTGACGCCCGGCCCCAACAGTCTGCTCGCGCTCACGCATGGCGCCCTGTACGGACACCGCAGAACGCTCTGGACCGTGATGGGCGGCGCCGTCGGTTTCGCCGTGCTGATCGGCCTGTCGATGCTCGGCATCGGGGCCTTGCTGAAGGCATCGTCGGACCTGCTGACGCTGCTCAAGCTGTGCGGAGGCGCCTACCTGGTCTGGCTGGGAATTCAACTTTGGAATGCCCCCGCGCTGCGGCTGGACCTGCCGGTACGGAGCCGCGAGAAGAACGGTATGGCCCTGTCCCGGCAGGGTCTGCTGGCCGCAGTGTCGAACCCGAAGGCAATCCTGTTCTTCGGCGCCTTCCTGCCGCAGTTCATCGACGGCGAACGCCCGCTTCTGCCGCAGTTCGCGGTGATGGCCCTGACCTTCGGCACCGTCGAATTCCTGGTGGAGTACCTGCTCGCCAGAATGGCCAACAGCGTGCGTCCGCTCCTCGAACGCGCGGGAACGCGGTTCAATCGGCTCTGCGGCGGCCTGTTCGCGCTGATGGGCATCGCGCTGCCGCTCTCTCGATGAACCGCCGGCGCAATGACCTGGTTACCCTCTTGCCCGATTACCCTCTTGCCCGATTACCCTCTTGCCCGATTACCCGCTTGCCCGCTTGCCCGCTTGCCCGCTTGCCCACTTATTTACTGACCCCCTGATTCCCTGATTCCCTGATTCCCCGACTCGCCGAGCCACTGATGCGCCCGCCCGCGGCGGCGATAATTGCCGACGCAACGTTCCAACAATCTACACTTCGTCCGATGAAGCCAAACAACTCCATATTTGCAGCAGAACCCCTCACCCGCGCGATCGAGGCGATCGTCGCCGCCGGCGGCAGCGACGCCCGCGAAGCGCGGGTGGTTGCCGAGAATCTCGTCACCGCCAACCTGACCGGGCACGACTCCCACGGCGTCGGCATGATCCCGCGCTACGTCGAGTCGCTGCTCGAGGGCGGGCTGTCGCCCAATCGCCACCCGGTGATCAGGTTCGACGGCGGGGCGCTGATCTCACTCGACGGTCAGGCCGGCTACGGGCAGGTGATCGGCCTCGAGTCGACCGACATCGCCATCGACCGCGCGAAGCAGTTCGGCGTGTGCGTGATGGCGCTCGCCAACTCGCACCACCTGTGCCGCATCGGACAGTGGGCCGAGCAGGCGGTCGCGCAAGGGCTCGTCTCGCTCAGCTTCACCAACGTGATCTCGCGCTCGATCGTCGCGCCCTTCGGCGGTTCCGATGCGCGCTTCGGCACCAATCCGGTGACGATCGGCGTGCCGCTGCCGGACCAGCCGCCGTTCATCCTCGACATGGCGACCAGCGGCGTCGCGCAGGGCAAGGTGCGTGTCGCGCACAACAAAGGCGAGAAGCTGGCCGAGGGCCTGCTGATCGACGACCACGGCAGGCCCACCGTCGACCCGCGCTACGGCGTGATCGACCCGTTCGGCGCGCTGACCACGTTCGGGCTGCACAAGGGCTACGGCCTGGCCGTGGTCTGCGAGCTGCTCGGCGGCGCGCTCACCGGCGGCGGCACCTGGCACTCGGAAGATCGCACCAAGAAGCGCGTGCTCAACGGCATGCTCAGCATCATCATCGATCCGCAGCGCCTGGGCACCGCGCCGGACTTCGCGCGCGAGGCGGCGGAGTTCGTCAACTGGGTGAAGCAGTCACCGCCCGCGGAAGGCACCGACCGCGTCCGGATCGCCGGTGACCCCGAGCGCGAATCGAAAGCGAAGCGTCTCGCCGACGGCATCCCGGTGGACGCGACCACATGGAACGAAATTCTCGCGGCGGGCGCGAAGGTGGGCCTGGAACACGACGCGTTGCAGCGGCTGGCACAGGCGCGCGGATAATCGCAACGGGCCGACGTCCGGCCCGCGGGGGGTCGCTCCGGTTCCGCCGGCCCCGGCCCGTGGCACCCCATTGCCTCGCCTTGCGGCGAAGGCCTAGTCGAGCAGTGCGCCCAGGTCGGTCCTGAAGTAGCGTTCGACGAGCGCCGAGACTTCGCTGCGCGCCGCCTCGTAGTCGTTCGCGAAGCGCGCGTGCAGGTCGGCGGCAATCGTCGTGAAGCGCGCCAGGAGCGCGGGATCGAAGTGTTTCCCGGCGCCCTGCTGCAGCACCGCGATCGACTCCCTGACCGTCATCGAGTCCTTGTACGGCCGCTCCGACGTGAGAGCGTCGAAGACGTCGGCGATAGCGAAGATCCGTGCGGTCAGCGGAATCGCCTCGCCCCGCAGTCCTCGGTGATAACCGTCGCCGGCGTACTTTTCGTGATGTCCGCCAATCACTTCGCCCGCGTCCTGCAGCCACTTCGACCGGGCGATGATGTCCAGGCCATGCGTGACGTGCGCCCTCATCGTGTCGAGTTCCTCGCCATCGAGGCGCCCCGGCTTGAGCAGGATATGGTCGGGCACGCCGATCTTCCCGACATCATGCAGAAAGGCCCCCTTCATCAGACGTCGGATGAGGGCGTCCTCCAGGCCCTCGGCCTCGGCAAGGCGCACCGAGTAGACCGTCACCCGGTAGTTGTGGGCATCGGTGTCGTTGTCGCGCTTGGCGATCGCGTTGCCGAGCACCTGGAGCGTCTCGAGATTGGCATCGAGGAGACCGATGGACAGGTCGCTCAGCCGTCGCACGAGGCGTCCGATGAACGGGTAGATCAGCAACGTGGTGACGACCACGATTGCCGCCGCGGTCAGCACCACGATCGCCAGGCGGCGATGGATCTGCGCAATGGTTTCGGGTGAAACCACGAAAACGCCGTTGATCTGCGCCACCCGCTCGCCCTGCCGGTCCGACACGGGAACGGAGATCGCCGCCGCGCCTGGAACGGACCCGTCCCGAATCGGCTCGATGTCGAGGCGATCGGCGCCGACCCTGAAGCCGCGCTGTCTGGCAAGTGATGTCAGCCCCGCGAGTGCGGGGTCTTCGACGCCGGCGAGCCGCCGACCGCCGGCGTCCAGTATCTCCACGAAGACGAACCGGCCTGCCGCGGCCGCCGGCATATCCGCGGCGAGTGCGTCCAGTGCCTGGGGCAGTACCGCCTGCCACGACTCGCCCCGGGACTGCGCGAGCTGCCGTACGCCCAGCCGGAGCAGCTCGACACCGACTGCTGCCCGCTCTTCGATCGCACCCGCCAGCCTGCGGCGCTCCAGCGCGTAGGTCCCGCTCCCGACCAAGGCCGCCAGCACGAGGCCTGCGACGACCATGCGAAGCATCAGGTCACGCTTTATCGAACGGCTTCGTGCATTCATGGCGTGCGATTGCGACTGCGATCCATCGGGGTGCCGAACGGTTCACGGCGCAATGTCCGTATCCGGTTCTCGAGGCAGTTTAGCGGGCAAAGCTGGCAGGAGCCGAGTTTCGCGGTACGCAGATTGTCGGTCGACACCAGGCGGCGACGCGCCGCCCCCTAGGCGGTCCGGCCGACCCGAACGCTTAGGCACGGGTGCGCACGACACCAAGGCGAATCCGTAGACTGGGCCGATTGCCACCGCTCGCCGGCACATGCCCCCTTCGCGATGTCCCTGGCCGTCGTCCACTCCCGCGCCCTGATCGGGCTGCACGCGCCCGAAGTGCGCGTCGAGGTCCATCTCGGCAACGGGCTGCCCGCGTTCCACATCGTCGGGCTGCCCCAGGCCGCAGTGCGCGAAAGTGCCGACCGGGTGCGTGCAGCGCTGCTGCACTGCGGGTTCGATTTCCCCAATCGCCGCCTCACGGTGAACCTCGCGCCCGCGGATCTGCCAAAGGACTCGGGCCGATTCGACCTGCCGATCGCCGTGGGCATCCTCGGCGCCAGCGGGCAGGTGCCGATCGACGCGTTGCAGGCGCTGGAGTTCGTGGGAGAACTCTCGCTCACCGGAGAGATCCGCCCGATCCGCGGGGCGCTGGCGATGGCGCTCGCGCTGCACGCCGACCCGGCCCGAAAGCGACTGGTGATCCCGACCGCATGCAGGGCCGAGACGGCGCTCGTGTCCGACGGCAACTCGCTGGCCGCGGCGAATCTCGTCGACGTCTGCGCGCACCTGCGCGGCGACTCGCCACTGGAGCGCATCGCGCACGTCGTTCCCGCCGCGGCCGCGACACCGGGGGTCGACTTCAGCGACGTCAAGGGCCAGCTGCTCGCCAAGCGCGCGCTCGAGGTGGCTGCCGCCGGCAACCACTCGGCGCTGATGATCGGCCCGCCGGGCGCCGGCAAGACGATGCTCGCGCAGCGGTTTCCGGGGCTGCTGCCTGCGCTGGACCACGACGAGGCGCTGGACTGCGCGCTGGTCCGGTCGATCGCGGGGCGCTTCGACGAGCGCGACTGGGGACGACGCCCGTTCCGCAGCCCGCACCACACCGCGTCGGCGGTCGCGCTGGTCGGCGGCGGCGGTGTCCCGCGACCGGGCGAAGTCACGCTTGCGCACCGCGGCGTGCTGTTCCTCGACGAGCTGCCGGAGTTCGATTCGCGCGTGCTCGAGGTGCTGCGCGAGCCCCTCGAGTCCGGCGAGATCACGATCTCGCGCGCGGCCCGGCAGGCCACGTTTCCGGCGCGCTTCCAGCTGATCGCGGCGATGAATCCCTGTCCCTGCGGACACGCGGGCGACGCCCATGGCCAATGCGCCTGCAGCGCCGATCGCATCCTGCGCTACCAGCGCTCCGTGTCCGGGCCGCTGCTGGACCGGATCGACATCCGGATCCACGTCGAGCCGGTGTCACCGGCGGACCTGCAACGCCCGCTGTCGGCATCCGACGACGCCCGTTCACGCGTGTCGGCCGCGATCGCGCGCCAGCGCGAGCGGCAGACCGTGCCCAACGCGCAGCTCGACGTGCGCGGTGTCGAACGCGTCTGCTCGCTCGCCGAAGGCGCACGCACCCTGCTGCGTGAAGCGCCCGAGCGGCTGGGATGGTCCGCCCGCGGCCATCACCGCGTGCTGCGTGTCGCGCGGACCATCGCCGATCTCGCCGGCGCCGAAGTCATCGGTCGCACGCACCTGGCCGAGGCGATCCAGTACCGCAGGGCGCTTGCGACGGACTGACCGCCCGGGGCCGGACCCGGACAGCGCCACACCCGGTACCATCGGTAAACACCAGGCGGCATTCGCGCACCAGCCCGCGCCAGACGGTCCGTGCAACGCATCCGACGAAGGGACAACACAATGACTTCGATTCTGCATCGCTCGATCCGGGACGAACTGCCTCGCGCGGTCGCCGGCGACGGCCCGTTCCTGATCGACGACCAGGGCAGGCGCTACCTCGACGCCTGCGGCGGCGCCGCGGTTTCCTGCCTCGGACACAGCCATCCGGCGGTCATCGCCGCGATCCGGGCGCAGGCCGAGCGCCTGTGCTACGCGCACACCAGTTTCTTCACAAGCGAGCCGGCCGAGGAACTCGCGGAGCACCTGCTCGCCCGCGCGCCCGAGGGACTGTCGCACGCTTACTTCGTGTCGGGCGGCTCGGAGGCGGTCGAGGCGGCGCTGAAGATGGCGCGCCAGTACTTCGTCGAGATCGGGCAGCCGCAGCGCAGCGTCTTCGTGTCGCGCCGGCAGAGCTACCACGGCAATACGCTGGGCGCGCTCGCGGTCGGCGGCAACGAGTGGCGGCGCGCGCAGTTCGCGCCCTTGCTGATCGACACGGTGCAGGTGTCGCCCTGCTATGAATACCGGGACCGCCTTGCCGACGAGTCTCCCGAAGCGTACGGCCAGCGGCTGGCCGCCGAACTCGACGAGACGCTGCGCCGAGTCGGCCCGGATCGCGTGATCGCTTTCGTCGCCGAAACCGTGGGCGGCGCGACCGCGGGTGTGCTCACGCCGGTTCCGGGCTACTTCCGCGGAGTGCGCGAGGTCTGCGACCGGCACGGCGTGCTGCTGATCCTCGACGAGGTGATGTGCGGGATGGGCCGCACCGGCAGCCTGTACGCATGCGAACAGGAAGGCGTGGCGCCCGACATCGTCACGATCGCCAAAGGCCTGGGCGCGGGCTACCAGCCGATCGGCGCCGCGCTGCTGTCGCGCCGGATCTTCGATGCGTTCAGCCAGGGCTCGGGTTTCTTCCAGCACGGCCACACCTACCTCGGGCACGTGCTTGCCTGCACCGCGGCGCTCGAGGTGCAGCGCACGATCGAGCGCGAAGGGCTGCTCGAGAACGTGAAGCGGCTGGGCGCCACCTTCGAGGGCCTGCTGCGCGAGCGCTTCGGCGCGCATCCGCACGTGGGCGACATCCGCGGCCGCGGTTTCTTCCGCGGCATGGAGTTCGTCGCCGACCGCGCGAGCAAGGCGCCCTTCGATCCGTCGCTCAAGGTGCACGCAAGGATCAAGAAGGCGGCGATGGCGCAGGGGCTGATGACCTACCCGATGGGCGGAACGCTGGACGGGCGGCGCGGCGATCACCTGCTGCTCGCGCCGCCGTTCATCGTCGGAGAGGAGCACCTGGTGATGATCGTCGATCGGCTCGGCGCGGCGCTGGACGCGGTCGTGCAGGGTTTGCCCCGCGAGGCCTTCGCCGCCGCCGGGCACTGACCACGGCAGCCGAATCGGTTCATCCGGCGGGGCGCGGCTCCACCCGCCACATCAGCAGCAGCGCGAACGGCAGCGACTGGATCAGCACCCATACCAGCAGCGCGTGCCGGAACGCCGCGACCTCTGCGTCGCCCAGCGCCCGGAACGCGTCGATCGCGACGCCGAACAGCCACTGGCAGACGAAGATGCCGACGAAGATCAGCAGGTTGAACGCGGTGTACGCGCGCCCGGTGAGCGCCGGCGGAAAGGTCATGCTGACGTGCGGCTGCACGATGATGTAGCCGGTGCTCGCGATCGCGAACGGCAGCCACAGGACCCAGGCCCATGACGCGTCGATCAGCGCGATCGAAAGCTGCAGCAGCAGCACCACGGTGGTCGAGACCGAGATGATCCGCAGCGTCGACCAGCCGGTCTTGGCCAGCCGCGGCAGCAGCCACCCCAACCCGAGGTAGCCGAACAGCAGCACCAGGTTGAAGATGAACAGCGCCTGCGCGGCCTGTGCCTTGCCCATCCCCAGCACCTGGGTGAACCAGGGGCCGGCCCACAGGCTCTGCATCGAGATGAAGGTGCCCTGGATCACGATCGCGGTCAGGCCGAAGCGCCAGAAATAGGGATCGGCGAACACCTCCCGGTAGCCGTTCCACACCGACCCGGGCTGCGCCGGATGCACCGCCCGTTCCTCGTCCCTCGGCACGAACACCCGGATCGCGGTCGACGCCACCAGCATCAAAGCCGCCGCCAGCCAGAACACGCCGCGCCAGCCGGCGATCGACAACGCGGCCTGCACCGGCACGGTCGAGGTCAGCGCTCCGGCGGTGCCCACGACCAGCATCCAGGCGGCGAGCTGCTGCTGGCGCTCGGCCGGATACCAGAAGCGATAGCCTTTGAGCGCCGACATCAGCGCTCCCGCCACGCCGGCGCCGATCAACGCGCGCCCCAGCCAGAGCATGGCGACGTTCTGGGCCAGCGCGAAGGTCACGCAACCTGCCGCCGCGACCACCAGCAGGCTCGAGTCGGTGCGCCGCGAGCCGAAGCGGTCGAGCCATATGCCCAGCGGGAGCTGCAGCAGCGCGAATCCGAAGAAGTACGCCGACGAGAGTGACCCGAGCTGAGCGTGGCTGAGCCCGAAATCGGCGACCAGCTCGGGCGCGATCACCGCGTTCACCGAACGCAGCGCGTAGGACATGAAGTAGCCGCCGGCGAAGCACGCGAAGACGCGAAGGGCCATCGCACCCTTCAACGGAGGAGTGTTCACAGGTCAGGACCCCGGCTGCAGCAGTCTGAACGATTCGAAAAAGGTCCGGGCCTCTTCGCGCGGGAACCCCGACCCGATCACCACCCACTGATAAGCGCGTGTTCCGCTCGCGGTGAAACCGGCGAACATCGTCGCCGGCCTGCCCTGCGCGTTGCCGCTCGCTTCGACGCGGACCGCCGGCACCTGCCCGCGCGCAGCGCCGGTCGCGTCGATCACCGTCACGCTGCGCTCTTCGACCGCGTTCTCGGTTCCGCCGATATTGCGCACCATGCCCGAGCGCATCGCCGCCCGCGCCTTCTCCCGTGTCGCCGGCTGATCGTCGGGGAGCGTCGCGACCGCGACGGTGAAAGAGGCCTCGCCGACGCGCGCGCCCTGCATCGTCATCGACACCTCGATCTCGTCGAGCCGGATCCCGCGGGTCATCGACACGGGCTTGCCCGGCAGCAACACCAGATAGCCGTCGCCGGACGAGCGCACCTCGCGCCAGTTGTATTCGGGCGAGCAGGCCGCGAGCAGGGTCGCCGCCAGCGCGGCCAATGCGAGTCGCATCGGTTAATCTTAGCAGCGCCGCATCGGCCGCGATGGCCGTGGGCCGCGCGGGAGGCGACGCGCCAGTCGCAAGCCGCCGGCGCTCAGACCCCGGAGGAAAGATCCGCCATGCTCTACGAGTTCAAGTCCCGAGCCACCGGCAACCTGGTAATGACGCAGAAGGTGGCCGAGCGACTGCTGGCGATCATCGGAAAGGCGCCCGGGCCCACAGGCATCATCCTGCCGGCGCAGATGCCGGCGGCGATCCAGGCGCTGGAGGCCGCGATCGCCGCCGAACGCGCGCACCCGCAGGCCGAGGAAGCCGACACCGACAACGACGGCGAGCGCGACCCGGAGCGCTCGCCGGCGATTACGCTCGCTCAGCGCGCCTGGCCGCTGATCGACATGATCAGGACCGCGGCGGCCGCCGAGCGCGAGATCACCTGGGGCGTGTGACGCGGCTCAGCCTTCGCGCATCAGCCGCCAGTAGTCGATCTTCATCATCAGCGCCGCGCCGGCGATCAGCGACACGAAGGTGATCAGCGATCCGAGCGCGAGCGTCGACATGCCCGACAGGCCCTGACCGATCGTGCAGCCCATCGCGGTGATGCCGCCGAAGCCCATCAGGATCGCGCCCAGCACGTGGCGCTTCAAATCGGCCGCATTCGGGAAGCTCTCCTCGCGATAAGTGCGCGAGATCAGCGCCCACGCGAGCGAACCCGCCACGATGCCCAGCGCGGTGGCGATGCCGAAGGTCACGTGCTTGCTGGTGTCGCTCCAGAACATCAGCAGCTCCAGCGTGTACGCGAACGGCGCGACCAGCGACAGCGACTCGGCGCGGTTGCTGTTGGTGGCGATGAACGCCTCCTCCAGCGTCTTCGGGTGCTCCGCGATGTAGCCCAGGTGCCCGGTCACGTACCAGCCGCCGACCACGGTCAGACCGACGACGATCCCGCCGATCAGGGTGTCCCGCTGCCAGACGTGGCGATTGGCGAGCACGAACACGAGCAGCACGATGCCGATCGCCAGCGGCAGCCACATGTCGGTGGTGCCGCGCTCCCAGCCCATCGCCGACGACAGCAGCGCGGGAATGTCCTGCGTCTTCTCGAACCTCACCGAGAGCTTGTCGAAGGTGTTGACCCGCCAGACCCCGAACAGACCCTTGAGCGTCACGTAGGCCGAAAACCCCAGCACGATGAAGACGACGAGCGACTTCAGGTTGCCGCCGCCGATGCGGATCAGCGTCTTGCTGGTGCAGCCCGAGGCCAGGGTCATGCCGACACCGAACAGCACGCCGCCGACTATGTTCGACATCCAGATGAGATTGGGGCCGGTGTAGATCGACTTCCGGATGTCGACGAGGCCGCCCATCTGCAATGCCCAGACGCCCAGGATCGCGACCGCGATCGCGAGCAGCCACATCCGCATGCGGGTCCAGTCGCCCATGTTGACGACGTCGGACACCGCCCCCATCGTGCAGAAATTGGTCTTGTTGCCGATGAAGCCGAAGACCGCGCCGAGCACGAAGCCCAGCCAGACGATCAGCGTCGCCGAAGGCACCTCTGCGTCCATTGTTCCCTCCCCCTGTGCGTGTTGGCGCCATGTTCGGCAGCGGGCGCCTCGCCGTCCATACCCCGATCGGGTGGCTTCTCTCGCGGCGCTCAGGCCGCCCAGGCATCGGTGAAGGAGGAAAGCGTTCCGGCGATCCGGTCATGATACCGGGCGCGAAACACCAGCCGGCGGTGCTCCGGCGAATCGCTGAAGGCATCGCGCTCGTGCAGCACATTGTTGCAGACGATGCCCATGCCGGGCTCGAGCCGCAGGCTGTGGACGTAGGGCGCGGCCGCATCGAGCACCGCGCGCAGAGCGTCCACCGCGGCGCGCGTCGCCGGATCATCGTGCCAGGCGATGCTGCGGGTGCGCGCGGTGTAGCGCATGTGCAGATCGCCGCTCGCTGCGAGCAGCGAGAAGACCGGGCCGGACCGGGCGCGGCGCGCCACGTCGCCCGCAACGGCGGCGCCGGCATTCGAACCGGCGCCCGCGCCCGCGTCTGCGTTTGCGTCTGCGTCTGCGTTTGCGTTTGCGTTTGCGTCTGCGTCTGCGTCTGCGTTTGCGTTTGCGTCTGCGTCTGCGTCTGCACCGGCACCGGCCGCGGTGTCGGCAGCTGCACCGGTGGCGGCGTCCGCCACCGCCTCTCGCGGCGGAATGAGCATCGCGTCGTGGGCCGACAGCGCCCGAACGAAAGCCGGATCGGCGTCCCGCAACAGGATGTAGGCGATCTCGTGGTCGAGCAGCCGGTTGCCGCCGCCCTGCTCGGCGCGCTCGGCGCAGTGCAGCAGCATCGCGTTGATGTTGCGCCGCGGCTCGTTGTAGTAGCCGTCCGTGTGCCACCTGATCGGTCGGTCGGTATACGGG
Organism: Burkholderiaceae bacterium; assembly: GCA_024641185.1. Lineage (GTDB taxonomy): Bacteria > Pseudomonadota > Gammaproteobacteria > Burkholderiales > Burkholderiaceae_E > Quisquiliibacterium. The sequence continues at coordinate 14,003 of JAHEDO010000002.1, forward strand.
ATGAACTCGCTGCGCGTGCCGCGCTCGCTGACCATGAGGCTGCTGATCCCGTCCTCGTCGGCCAGCCAGTTCGCGTCGAGGCTGCGAAGGCCCAGCTGCTCCCCGAGCCGTCGTGCGATCTCCTTGTCGGGCTCGCGGCGCCGGCTCGCGTAGACCGCCATGTTCGAGACCCGGCAGCGCTCGACGATCGCGGCCTGCTCGGCAGCGCTCAGCCGGGTCGGGTCCCCGACCTCGACGATCAGCGCCTGCGCGCCGGCGGGTGCGCGGGCGAGCTTCCAGTCGCGCCAGCGTCGGTACGACGCCTCGTCGTCCAGCGCGAACGGGCTCCGCGCGCGCCCCTGGCGGTCGTCCACAGGGTGGGCAGGGCGGAAGTCCGAGCCGGAAACCATGTCGTGCGCAGGCCCTACTCGCCCGCGTCGCCGCCGCGCCGAGGTTTGGGCTCGATCCCCAGCAGTCCGCGCATCGACTTCTCCATGACGTCCACGCACTCCGGCCCCTCGACGGTCATCGCCTGGTCGAGCGCCCAGCGGCGATCGTCCGGGTCGGCCAGGGTGTCGGTCAGCAGGTGCCCGAAATGGCGCAGCATCGCGAACTCCGGGCCGTCGTCCCGATAGTCGAAATCCGCGTACTCGGCGGCGCGCTGATTGAATCGGTCGATGAAGCGCTTGCGGTACCCGCCGTCCGGCGCCGGACCGAGCAGATCGTCGAAACTGTCCTGCAATAGCTCGCCCACCCGCGTGACCAGCGTCGACGTGAAGACCTCGCGTGCGGCTCCCGGGTCGTGGCGGTAGGCGATGCGGTCGGCGACGACCACCAGGAAGCACAGCAGCTCGACGAGCACCATCAGATAGTCGGGCCCGGCGGCGACGTCGAAGTTGCCCTTGCGCAGGTTCTTCAGCCGCGCGTCCGCGATTCGCCAGACGATGGCGGCCAGCGCGTTGGCCACCTGCGCCGGGTCGCGCGGCGTCGCGTCGCGAAACCAGTGGGTCTTCAGTTTGATGCCAGGGCGCAAGCGCGTGGTCTCCGGTCGGTGCGGCGCGAGTCAGGCCTTGCGGATGTAGAACTCCCAGTCGTGCGAGCCGAACTCGACCACGTCCTCGAGCTTGCAGCCGGTGACCCTGGCCCAGCCCTCGACGTCGGCGCGCGCGCCCGGGCAGTTGCTGACCAGCCGGAGGATCTCGCCCGAGGCCATTCCCCCCAGCACCTTCTTGGCCTCGAGGATCGGGCCCGGGCAAACCGAGCCGCGCATGTCGAGCGAAACCTGCGGTTCCAGCTCGGGGCGTCGACCGCGGCGAACGTAGTAGCCGGTGGCACCGCTGGTCAGCCGCTCGGTCTTCACCACCTGGTTGCCGGTGCGCTCGGCCCAGGTATGGAGCTCGTCCATGGTCGCCGGGCAGTCGGAGATCAGCAGCAGGACCTCCCCCTCGGCGAGTTCCATGACGATCTTCTTCGCGCCGATGATCGGGCCGGGACAGCTCACCCCGGACAGATCGAGCGTGACGCCGGGACTGACAGCGGGCGATTGGGCCATGATGATTCCTCTTCAGGTGAACTGCGGGGCGGCCGCGGCGGCTCAGTCGATACCGCTGATGATCTTGTGGGGCAGGAAGATTCCGCAACCGAGCCCGCGCAGTTCGCCCAGCCCGCGCCGCTGCATCAGCAGCGACTGCAGGGGGCGCAACTGGTGCAGAACGACCCCGGCGCCGCTGATCGGGACCCCGCCGGCGCGCACCGTGCGCATTCTCCCGCAGATGAACCGCAGCGGCACGTCGAGCGCCTCGAGCATCGTCTGCACCGTCTCCTGATGCTCGAGCTCGTCCGCGGCGCCGGTCGCGACGAAATGCGCCGACAGCGTCGGATAGGGCTCCAGGGCGCGCGACCTGGCCGTGCCGATGTCGATCTGCTCGCCTTCGACCGTCAGCGACTGCCCGGTCAGGCGCATCGCGTCCGTGCCGCGCGCGCCCGGCAGCCGCAGCGTCAATCGCGCACGCCGCGACAGCAGCAGGCCTGCGTCGGTCATCGCCCCCCGAATCGGATGCACGCCCGCACCCGGCTCGTCGGCCAGCCAGGGCAGGCGTTCCAGCAGCGCGGCCCAGAGCAGCGCGTGATAGTCGCGGGGCAGCCGGGTGCCGCGCAGCTCGAACACCAGGTCGAGGATCTCGTCGCCCGCCGCATCCGGCGGGTCGTCCCGGCCGACGATAGGCGCATCGGTCATTGCGGCTCCTGCCCGGCCTGTGGCTGCGACCCCGCCCATCGCGTCAGCGCCTCGCCCCAGGCGGCGGCGGAAGCCGGGTCGATGTCGAACACGGTGAAGCGCCGGCCCTCTCGGATCCGGATCCTGAGCAGGCTCATTCCTCCGCCGGGGTAGTCGACCTGCTGCAGCTCGATCTCCTGGCCGCCGAGCGGCACCCGGAGCTTGTCGAGATTCGTGATTGTGAGTTTATCCATGGCGCACCGGCGATTGGGCAAGTTTGCGCGTCCCGCGTCCATAACCAGTGCCGGGGATCGCCTCTACCCCAATTGGGTAGCTGCCCGCCCCCCATCAGGTCGTTAAGAATAGCCGAGGAGGGGGATGGTCGCAGATACGCGCGATTCGTAGGATCGATGCGTAGCCTGCCGCCGTGCCGGTCGATTACGCGCGTCGTGTCCGCGACGCGCCAGGAGGAGGTGCCCATGGCAAAGAAAATGCGTGATACACCGATGCTCGACGCGCTCGAGACCGGCCCCTGGCCCAGCTTCGTCACCGGACTGAAGCGGGTCGCCCAGGACAAGGACTACATGGTCGACGTGCTGGGAACGCTCGAGACCTCGTACGAGACCCGCAAGGGCTACTGGAAGGGCGGCACGGTCAGCGTCTTCGGTTACGGCGGCGGCGTGATCCCGCGCTTCACCGAGCTCAAGGACGCGGACGGCAAGCCCAAGTTCCCGGACGCCGCCGAGTTCCACACGCTGCGCGTGATGCCCCCGCCCGGAATGCACTACAACACCGACGTGCTGCGCAAGATGGCCGACATCTGGGAGCGCCACGGCTCGGGCCTGATCGCCTTCCACGGCCAGTCGGGCGACATCATGTTCCAGGGCGCGACCTCGGCCAACGTCCAGCCCGCCTGGGACGAGATCAACGAACTGGGCTTCGACCTGGGTGGCGCCGGCCCCGCGGTGCGCACCGCGATGTCCTGCGTCGGCGCGTCGCGCTGCGAGCAGTCGTGCTACGACGAGGGCCACGCGCACCGCGTCGTGCTCAACAACTTCCTCGACGACATCCACCGTCCGGCACTGCCCTACAAGTTCAAGTTCAAGTTCTCGGGCTGCCCGAACGACTGCATGAACTCGGTGCAGCGCGCCGACATGGCGGTCATCGGGACCTGGCGCGACAACATCCGCACCGACGAGCCGCTCGCCCGCAAGTGGTTCGCCAAGCACGGCATGCACGAGCTGGTGCGCGACGTCGTCGCGCGCTGTCCGACCAAGACGATCCAGCTCAAGCAGGTCAAGGACGTGCAATCGGGTCCGACCATCTCGAGCGTGGCGCTCGACGATGAAAACTGCCTGGAGATCGACAACCGCGACTGCGTGCGCTGCATGCACTGCATCAACGTGATGACCGGGGCGCTGGCGCCGGGCAAGGACAAGGGTGCCTCGATCCTGATCGGCGGCAAGCGCACGCTGAAGATCGGTGACCTGATGGGCACCGTGGTCGCGCCTTTCATTCCGCTGCAGAAGGAAGAGGACTACGAGCAGCTGGTCGACCTGGGGCAGCGCGTCGTCGAGTTCTTCGCCGACAACGCGCTCGAGCACGAGCGCACCGGCGAGATGATCGAGCGCATCGGCCTGGTCAACTTCCTGGAAGGCATCGGCCTGGAAGTCGACGCGAACATGGTCTCCACGCCGCGCACCAACCCCTACGTGCGCACCGACGGCTGGGACGAAGAAGTCGCCAAGATCAACCTCCGCAAGAACGCGGCCTGAGAGGTACGACGATGACACAGGTAGCACAGGCCCCGCAGGCGGCGAAAGCCGCACCCCCCACGCCGCGCCGCGCGAAAGAGACCGGCGTGCCGGACCACCGCCAGTACATGCACCCGGCGCTGATCCGCAACCACGGCAACTGGAAATACCACGACCGGCCCCGCCCCGGCGTGCTGCATCACGTTTCGCACAGCGGCGAGGAGGTCTGGTCGGTGCGCGCGGGCACGCAGCGGCAGATGGACGTCTACACGATCCGCACGCTGTGCGACCTTGCCGACAAGTACGCCGAAGGCCACGTCCGGTTCACCATCCGTTCGAACATCGAGTTCATGGTCGCCGACGAGAAGAAAGTGGCGCCGCTGATCGTGGCACTGGAGTCGGCGGGCTTTCCGGTCGGCGGCACCGGCAACTCGGTGTCGATGATCGCCCACACGCAGGGGTGGCTGCACTGCGACATCCCCGGCACCGACGCATCGGGCGTGGTCAAGGCGCTGATGGACGAGCTCTACGAGGAGTTCAAGCGCGAGGAGATGCCCAACCGGGTCCACCTGTCCACCTCCTGCTGCGAGATCAACTGCGGCGGCCAGGCCGACATCGCGATCATCGTCCAGCACACCAAGCCGCCCAAGATCAACCACGACCTGGTCGCCAACGTCTGCGAGCGCCCCGCGGTGGTCGCGCGCTGCCCGGTCGCTGCGATCCGGCCGGCACTGGTCAACGGCAAGCCCTCGCTCGAAATCGACGAGAAGAAGTGCATGTGCTGCGGCGCCTGCTATCCGCCGTGCCCGCCGATGCAGATCAACGACCCGGAACACTCCAAGCTTGCGATCTGGGTGGGCGGCAAGAACTCGAACGCCCGCGCCAAGCCGACCTTCATGAAGATGGTCGCCAGCGGCCTGCCGAACAATCCGCCGCGCTGGCCCGAAGTCAACGAGGTGGTGCGCAAGATCCTGTTCACCTACAAGGCCGACGCGCGCCCTTGGGAGCGGCTCTCGGACTGGGTCGACCGGATCGGCTGGCCGCGGTTCTTCGAAAAGACCGAGCTGCCGTTCACCAAATACCTGATCGACGACTGGCGCGGTTCGCGGGCGAGCCTGAACGCTTCGGCGCACATCCGCTTCTGAGGCAAAGGGTGCGCGCATGAAGTTCGGGATTCTGATCAACGAGGGACCGTACCAGCACCAGGCCAGCGACACCGCCTACCTGTTCTGCAAGGCGGCGATCGCCAAGGGCCACGACGTCAGCCGGGTGTTCTTCTACCACGACGGCGTGAACAACTCGACGCGCCTCACAGAGCCGCCGCAGGACGACCGCAACATCGTCGCGCGCTGGTCGAAGTTCGCCGAGGAGCACAGCGTGGACCTCGTGGTCTGCGTGGCAGCGGCGCTGCGCCGCGGCATCAAGGACGAGGTGCTCGCGCCCGGGTTTCGCATCTCCGGCTTGGGCCAGCTGGTCGAGATCGGCATCGAGGCCGATCGCCTGGTCACGTTCGGCGACTGAGGGCGGCAATGTCGATTCAGAAGAAGTTCATGTTCGTGAACCGCAAGGCGCCCTACGGCACGATCTACGCGCTCGAGTCGCTGGAGGTGGTGCTGATCACCGCCGCTTTCGACCAGGACGTATCGCTGGTGTTCATGGACGACGGGGTCTACCAGCTCAAGCGCGGCATGCAGACCAAGGGCATCGAGACCAAGAATTTTTCGCCCACCTACCGGGCGCTGGACGGCTACGACGTGGAGAAGCTCTACGTGGAGCGCGAGTCGCTGCAGGCGCGCGGGCTGACCGAGGACGACCTGCTCGTCGACGTGACCGTGCTCGAGCGCGACGAGCTCGCCGCGCTGATGCGCGAGCAGGACGTCGTGATGGGTTTTTAGCGGGAACCGAACGGATGCTTCACATCGTCAACAAGTCGCCCACCGACGGCAACGCGCTCGACGGCGCCCTGCGCATGGCCAGCGCCGAGTGCGCGCTGCTGCTCATCGAGGACGCGGTGTACGCCGCCACGCGCGGCGGCATCGCCGAGACCAGAATCCAGGAGGCGCTGCGTCGGCACAAGGTCTACGTGCTGGGTCCGGACCTCGAAGCGCGCGGCATGGCCGATCGACTCACCGAGGGCGTGACCCTCGTCGACTACACGGGCTTCGTCGACCTCGTCGCCGAGCACCCCAACTGCCAGTCCTGGCTCTGACACGCCGGCTGGCCCACACTTCAACGCAGACATACCCAAGGGAGAGAACGACATGTCCACCATCGACGTCGCAGGCAAGGCCATCGAAACCGACGAGGAAGGCTACCTCGTAAATCTGTCGGACTGGACCGATGACGTTGCCAACGAAATCGCCAAGACCGAGAACATCGAAATGTCGGATTCGCACTGGGAGGTGGTGAACTTCCTGCGCGAGTACTACGAAGAGTTCCAGATCGCACCCGCGGTCCGCGTCCTGACCAAGGCCATCGGCAAGAAGCTGGGCGCCGACAAGGGCAACAGCCAGTACCTGTACGAACTGTTCCCGTACGGGCCCGCCAAGCAGGCGTGCAAGATCGCCGGCCTGCCCAAGCCGACCGGCTGCGTCTGATATCGCGCAAGCGGCGTCCGTCGCGGCCGACCGGCCGTGCCCGCGCCGCGCGTTCGCCTGTGATCGCAGGCAGGGGGAGATGATGTCCGCGGTGACGTTTGCGTTTGCGGTGCTCTTCTACTTCGCGGCTGCGGTCTGCGCGGCGGGACTGGTCGTGCGGATCGCCGACTACGCCCGCACGCCCGCGCCGCTGAAGATCCCCACGACGCCCGCGCCCACCACGGGCAGCGGGGTCGCGCTGCGCATGGTGCGCGAAGTGGTGTTCTTCGAGAGCCTGTTCAAGGGCAATCTCTGGACCTGGGGCCTGGGCTGGCTGTTCCACGCGAGCCTCGCACTGGTGCTCTTGCGCCACCTTCGGTACTTCACTGAACCGGTGTGGGCCTGGGTCGCGTTCATCCAGCCGTTCGGCATGTACGCCGCCTTTACGATGGCGATCGGGCTCGCCGGCCTGTGGGCCCGGCGCTTTCTCGTCGACCGGGTGCGTTACATCTCGACCGCCTCGGACCACCTGATGCTCGCGCTGCTGCTGGCGATCGCGCTTACCGGCCTGTCGATGAAGTTCCTGTTTCCGACCGACATCGTGGGCGTGAAGAGCTTCTTCCTCGGCCTGATGCTGTTCGACTGGCAGCCGCTGCCGGCCAGCGGCGCGCTGTACCTGCACCTGGCGCTGGTCGCCGCGCTGATGATCATCTTCCCGTTTTCCAAGCTGCTGCACGCGCCGGGGCTGTTCTTCTCGCCGTCGCGCAACCAGGTCGACAATCCCCGCGAGTCCCGGCACCTGGCGCCGTGGGCCGCGCGGCTCGAGGAGCGCTGAGCCGTGGCCGCCGAAGTCAAGGCACCAGCGCTGCGCGCCCTGCCGTCGGTGCCTCCGGCGCTCGCGCCGGACTCGATGGTGGACAGCAAGCCCTACGTCGCCGCCGAGAAGATCAACGAGGCCATCGGGTTTCCGGGCAAGCTCGACGACGACTGGCAGGTGGTTCACGACAAGGCGATCGCGCACATGGGCACGCTGCTCAAGCGCTACCGGTCGCTGAAGGTGTACCTGGACGCCTGCGTGCACTGCGGCGCCTGCACCGACAAGTGCCACTACTTCCTGGGCACCGGCGACCCGAAGAACATGCCGGTGGCACGCCAGGACCTGATGCGCAGCGTCTACCGCCGCTACTTCACGCTGCCCGGCAAGCTGGTTCCCAAGCTCGTCGGCGCGCGCGACCTCACGCGCGACGTGCTCGACGAGTGGTACACCTACTACCACCAGTGCTCCGAGTGCCGGCGCTGCTCGGTGTACTGCCCCTACGGCATCGACACCGCCGAGATCACGATGGCGGGGCGCGAGATCCTGGACGCCGTCGGCTACGGCCAGAAGTACTCCAACGAGATCATCGGCAAGGTCCACCGGGTCGGCAACAATCTCGGACTGCCCGGACCGGCGCTGCTCAACACGCTCGAGGGCCTGGAGGAGGACACCAAGGAAGAGACCGGCGCGGACGTGCGTTTCCCGCTCGACCAGAAGGGCGCCGAGGTGCTGCTGGTCACGCCGTCGGCCGACTTCTTCGCCGAGCCGCACGTCGAGAGCCTGATCGGCTACGCGAAGGTGTTCCACGCGGCCGGCGTGAGCTGGACGATGTCGTCGCACGCATCGGAGGCGGGCAATTTCGGCCTGTTCATCGGCAACTACGAGCAGCTGCGCACGATCGCGTTGCGCATCCGCGAGGCGGCGCTGGAGCTCGGCGTCAAGCGAATCGTCGTCGGCGAGTGCGGCCACGCCTGGCGCATCGCCTACAGCTTCTGGAACACGCTGGCCGGCATCGGCCAGGGCGCCAAGGACCCGTTCGCGGTCCAGCTGCAGAGCCAGCTCGACCTGCGCTATCGCCAGCCGATGCACATCTGCGAGTTCACCTGGGACCTGATCCAGCGCGGCGCGCTCACGCTCGACAAGGATGCCAACGACCACCGGATCGTGACCTTCCACGACAGCTGCAATGTCGCACGCGCTTCGCGGATGGGCGATGCACCGGGCGGGCAGTTCGAGATCCCGCGCGCGATCATCCGGGCCACCGCCAACCACTACCACGAGATGATGCCCGGCACCACGCACGAGGCGACCTTCTGCTGCGGCGGCGGCGGCGGCGTGCTGACCGACGAAGTCCTGGACCTGCGGGTCAAGGGCGCGCTGCCGCGGATGGAAGCGCTGCAGCAGGTGGTCAACGACCACGGCGTGAACTTCATGGCGACGATCTGCGCGATCTGCAAGGCGCAGTTCAGCAAGGTGTTGCCCTACTACGGTTTCAAGATGGGAATGGTCGGTGGCGTTCACCAGCTGGTGAGCACCGCGATCCGCCTCGGCGCGAAGTCCTGACGCGCGGGCGCCCACGTTTCGGAGAACACGGATCATGTCGACGACCACTGATAAGCCCAGCGAGAAACTCACCTTCCGTCGCTACAAGGACGGCGAGCACACCTGGAAGAACTTCCACCAGAAGATCTTCGACGCCGACCACTCGCACAAGTGCCCGACCTACATCCAGTCGACGCCGCCGTGCCAGGGCAGTTGCCCGTCGGGAGAGGACATTCGCGGCTACCTGAACATCGTGCGCGGCATGGAGAAGCCCCCGGCCGGCATGTCCTGGCAGGAGTACGCGTGGCGCCGCCTCACCCAGGCCAACCCGTTCCCGTCGGTGATGGGGCGCGTCTGCCCGGCACCCTGCGAGTCCGGCTGCAACCGCAACGAGGTCGAGGACCACGTCGGGATCAACTCGGTCGAGCACTACCTGGGCGAGTGGGCCAATGCCAACGGCCTGAAGTTCGTCAAGCCCGAGCACTCCACCGGCAAGAAGGTCGCAGTGATCGGCGGCGGGCCGGCTGGTCTGTCGGTCGCGTATCAACTCGCCCTCAAGGGCCATGCGGTCACGATCTTCGACGAGCGCGAGTTCCTGGGCGGGATGATGCGCTACGGCATCCCGGGCTTCCGCACGCCGCGCGAGGTCCTCGACACCGAGATCAACCGCATCCTCGAGCTCGGTGTACAGGCGCGGCTGAAGTGCCGGATCGGCACCGACGTGACGCTCGACCAGTTGCGCAGCGAGTTCGACGCGGTCTTCCTGGGCATGGGCGCGCAGGCGGGTCGCGCGCTGCCGGCCAAGGACAGCGAAGCCCCCAACGTCGTCACCGCCACGGCGTTCCTGCGCGCCTTCAACGACGGGCGGCTGCGCCACGTCGGCAAGCGCGTCGTGGTCGTCGGCGGCGGCGACACCTCGATCGACGTCGCAACTGTCGCGCGCCGGCTCGGCCACATCGAGCAGGCCCACCCCACCGACTTCGAAGGTGCGATCGCCGGCCACATGGCGCAGGACGTCGCCGAGGTTTCGGTCAAGCAGGGCGCGGAAGTCGTGCTGACCTCGGTCTTCTCGATCGCCCAGATGCAGGCGAACCCGCACGAGATCGAGCAGGCGCAGGCCGAGGACATCACCATTCGCGGCGGGCTGGTGCCGGTGGCGGTGATCAAGGGGCCGGATGGCCGCGCCACCGCGCTGCGAGTCGCACAGTGCGAAGCGAAGTTCGTCGGCCCCAAACTCGAGATCAAGACGATCGAGGGCACCGAGGAAGACATCCCGGCGGACCTGATTGTCTCGGCGATCGGCCAGGCGGTGGACTTCACCGGGCTGGAGGTCTTCGACAACGGCCGCGGTGCGGTCACCGCGGACCGCAGCTACCAGGTGCAGGGCCAGCCCGGCGTGTTCGCCGGCGGCGACGTGCTCCGACCCCACCTGCTGACCACCGCGATCGGCCACGGCGCGATCGCGGCGGACGGCATCGACCGGTTCCTGGGCGGCGAGGAGATCGGCAAGCGCCCGAAGATCGACGTGCACGTGTTCGACCTGATGCGCAAGTACGTCGAGAAAGGGACGGATCTCGCCGAGATCAAGGAGCCGCTGCGCGGCACCGACCGGGCCACCGGCGCGATCCACAACTACGACAACCGCTCGGATCGCTATGTGATCCCGAACAAGGATCTGTATCTCGGCCACTTCGGGTACGTCCCGCGCAACAGACGCAATTTCATCACGCTGACCAAGGAGTCGGCGCTGGGCAACTTCGAAGAGCGCATCGAGGCGCTCGACGAGGCGGTCGCGGTGGCCGAGGCCAAACGCTGCATGAGCTGCGGACTGTGCTTCGAGTGCGACAACTGCGTGGTGTACTGCCCCCAGACCGCGGTCAAGAAAGTGCCGAAGAAGGAGGCGACGACCGGACGCTACGTGTACACCGACTACAGCACCTGCATCGGCTGCCACATCTGCGCCGACGTCTGCCCGACCGGCTACATCCAGATGGGCCTGGGCGAGTGAGGTGACCGCGATGCTGCACGCGACGCTGAGCCGCTGGATCGTGCTGGCGCTGGTGCTCGTGGCGGGTGCGGGGGCGACTTGGGCGAGCGCCTGGGCGGCCGACGCGGCCGGCCGGGTGCCCAAGCCCGAGATTTCTGTCGACGCCGCCACACAGTGCATCGCCGCTCCCGAGGTCATGCGGCGCACCCACATGGACATGCTCAAGCACCAGCGCGACCGGACAGTGCATCTGGGCGAGCGCGGCGTGAAGGTGACACTGAACGCGTGCATCGACTGTCACGCCGGCAAGGGCGCGGGCGCGGCGGCTGGATCGGTGGTCGGCAGCCCGCAGGCCTTCTGCGAGACCTGCCATCGGTATGCGGCGGTCAAGCTCGACTGCTTCGAGTGCCATCAGCCGAAGCCGGGAGCCGCCCCTGCGGCCGCGGCGGCGGCGAAACAGTGAGCGCCTCGGCGGAGATTCGACGGTGAGCGAACGGGACCAGACGAACGGCAAGGCCGCGCAGGTGACAGCGCAGCCTCAGGAGGCGAAGCGCCCCGGCGCATCGCGGCGCACGCTGCTCGGCGCGGGCACCGCGGCACTGGCCGGGGTGCTGCTCGCGCCCGGCATCCGCCTGATCGAGATCGCCGGCGCGCAGATGCAGCGCGCCCCCGGCGAACCGGTGTCGGGCAAGGTGCGCTGGGGCATGCTGATCGACACGACGCGCTGCTCGCCCGACTGCAACGAGTGCGTGAAGGCCTGCAACACCGAGAACGGCCTGTCCGGCGGCACCGCGCCGACCGATTCGCAGTGGATCCGCAAGATCGAGATCAAGTACGAACGCACCGGGCGCACCGTGAGCGCGCCGGTGATGTGCCAGCACTGCGCGAAGCCCCCCTGCGTCGACGTCTGCCCCACCGGCGCTTCGTTCAAGCGCGCCGACGGCATCGTGCTGGTCGACCGTCACAGCTGCATCGGCTGCCGCTACTGCGTGCTCGCTTGCCCGTACAAGGCGCGCAGCTTCGTGCACGAACCGCTCACCGAGCAGAAGCCCGACGTGCCGCGCGGCAAGGGCTGCGTCGAGGGCTGCACGATGTGCGTCCACCGCGTCGACCGCGGGCAGCAGCCGGCCTGCGCCGAGTCCTGCCCGGAAGGCGCGATCACCTTCGGCGACCTCAACGACCCGGAAAGCGCGATCTCGCGGCGGGTCCGCGAAATCGCGACGACCCGCATCCGCGAGGACCTGCGGCTCGACACCGGCATCCGTTACCACGGGCTGTGACCGACATGCACGCGAGCCAATTGACGACACCCCCCTCCGAACGGCGCTTCTGGCTGATGGTGGCGCTGGGCGGGCTGATGGTCGTGATGGCGCTGGGCGCCGCGCACTACATGGAGGTGTCCGGGCACATCGTGACCGGCATGAACAACCACGTGGTCTGGGGCTTGCCGCACGTGTTCGCGATCTTCCTGGTCGTCGCCGCTTCGGGCGTGCTGAACGTCGCGTCGATCGGTTCGGTCTTCGGCAAAGCCGACTACAAGGCGCGGGCGCCGCTGTCCGGCCTGCTCTGCGTGGCGATGCTCGCCGGCGGCCTGGCGGTGCTCAGCCTCGACCTGGGCCGCCCGGAGCGCGTGATCATCGCTGCCACCAGCTACAACTTCACCTCGGTGTTCGCCTGGAACATGTTCATGTACTCGGGCATGTTCGCGATCGTCGCGCTCTACCTGTGGACGCTGATGGATCGGCGGATGAACCCGTTGTCCAAGAAGGTCGGCCTCGCGGCCTTCGTCTGGCGGCTCATCCTGACCACCTGTACCGGCTCGATCTTCGCCTTCCTCGTCGCGCGCGAAGGCTACGGATCGGCGCTGCTCGCCCCGATGTTCATCGTGATGTCCTTCGCCTGGGGCCTGGCGGTGTTCCATCTGGTCCAGTCGGTGATCTTCGCCTGGAACGGAATGTCGCTGCCCGACCACGTGCACCGGCGGATGAGTCGCCTGCTCGGCGTGTTCGTTGCCGCCGTGCTGTACCTGGTGGCCATGCACCACCTGACCAACCTGTACTTCGCCCGCAACGTCGGCTTCGAGCGCTTCATCCTGCTCGACGGCGGCGTCTATCCGACGCTGTTCTGGGCCGGCTTCGTGGTCGCGGGCAGCGTCATTCCTCTGCTGCTGATCTACGCCCGCGGTTTCGGCAGGCAACGCGACACGGTGCTCGCGAGCGCGCTGGTCGTCGCGGGTGCGTTCTGCGCGCTGTACGTGCTCATCGTCGGCGGACAGGCCTGGCCGCTCAATCTGCTGCCTGGCGCGACCGTGCACTCGACGTTCTACGACGGCCAGATCGCGCCGTATGCGCCGTCGCTGCCGGAACTGTTGCTGGGGATCGGCGGGATCGCGGTCGCGTTCCTGATCACGACGATCGGAATCCAGGTCTTCGATTTCCTGCCCCGGGACGTCAGCAAGCCGGCTAGCGCAGAGGGCCAGGCCCGGTGAGGGCACTGCGGTGAGCCGCTGGCTCGTTTCGGCAGCGCACAAGTCGTCGGGCAAGACGACGGTGTCGATCGGCCTGTGCGCGGCGCTGAGCCGTCGCGGGCTCGTCGTCCAGCCGTTCAAGAAAGGCCCCGACTACATCGATCCGATGTGGCTGGGGCTGGCAGCCGGGCGCCCCTGCCGCAACCTCGACCCGCACATCGCCGGTTGGGATGAAGTCCGGGCCTCGTTCCTTCGCGCATCCGCGGGCACCACCGCCTGCATCGTCGAGGGCAATCACGGACTGCACGACGGGATCTCCGCCGACGGCAGCGACAGCAACGCGGCGCTGGCCATGCGCCTGGGGCTGCCGGTCATCCTGGTCCTGGACACGCGTGGGACGGCGCGAGGCATCGCCCCGCTCGTGCTGGGCTACCAGGCGTTCGAGCCGAGGCTGAAGATCGCCGGTGTCGTGCTCAACCGCGTCGGCGGGTCGCGCCACGAAGGCAAACTGCGGCAGGCGCTGGAGCGCTACACCGACGTGCCGGTGATCGGCGCGCTGGGCGAGGATCCGCGGCTCACGATCGCCGAACGCCATCTCGGGCTCACCCCGAGCAACGAGGCCGGCGCCGCCGCCGAACTGATCGACACGCTGGGCGACGCGATCGCCCGGGGCGTGGACATCGACCGGCTGATCGGCATCGCCGCCGCGCCGTTGGCGCCGCCATCGCCGGATACGCCACGAGCGCTCGATGCGAAGGCCCCCGGAACAATCGAGCACGGCACGCTGACCGTCGCGGACGCGCCGGCCGCGGTGCGGATCGGCATCGCACGCGACGAAGCCTTCGGTTTCTACTACGCCGAAGATCTCGAAGCGCTGCGCAGCGCCGGCGCCCGGCTCGTGCCTTTCGACACGCTGCGGGACGCACGGCTGCCGCCGGTCGACGCGCTGTTCATCGGCGGCGGATTCCCCGAGATCCACGCGGCGGGCCTGCAGGCCAACGACGCGCTGCGCCGGGAGATCCTCGACAGGGTGGAAGCGGGGATGCCGGTGTACGCGGAATGCGGGGGGCTGATGTACCTGGCCCGCTCGATCACGGTGAAGGGCGAGCGCTACGAGATGATCGGCGCGATCCCCGGCGACGCGGTGATGCACGCGCGCCCGGTGGGTCGCGGCTACGTTCAGCTGCAGGAAACCGGGGAGTTTCCCTGGCCGGGCGGCGCACCCCAGCCGGTGCGCGCGCACGAGTTCCACCACTCGAGCCTGGAGAATCTCGCGCCCGACACCCACTATGCGTACCGGGTGCTGCGCGGCCACGGCGTCGACGGCGAGCACGACGGCATCGTGCGGGGCAATCTGCTCGCGTCGTACGCGCACCTGCGCAGCGTCGGCGGACTCGGCTGGCCGGCGCGATTCGTCGATTTCGTTCGCGGCGTCAGCGCGGGGCGCCAATCCGACACGCGGGCGTGCCCGCCGGATACCGCGCACGCCCGAGCGCCTGTGTGCGCGCAGTTCACACAAGGAGAGGTCGCCCGATGCTGACCGTCACCCCGACAGCGGCCGAGCAGATCCTTCGCGCGGCGGACGAGGCGGACATGGAAGAGCCTTTGTTGCGCGTGGCCGCCCGCGTCGACGAGACCAACGGACAGATCGAGTACGGGATGGGCTTCGACGAGCGCCGGGAGCAGGACGAGGAGTTCGACTGCGAGGGTGTGATCGTGCTGGTCTCGCCGCCGTCGTTGGAACCGCTGTCGGGCACCGTGCTCGACTATGTCGAGATCGCGCCCGGCGACTTCCGCTTCGTCTTCAGCCGCGCCGAGCACGCCGCGCCAGACTCCCCGGCACGAGACAAACCCGAATCGCAGTCCGAACCGGGCGCCGGCTGCGGCGACTGCGGCTGCGGCAAGCGCACTTGCGCCTAGCACCACGGAGATCGTTGATGGACCTGTCGTCCCCGCCCCCGTATTCAAATCCGACGCTGCCGGCGCAGGGCCCCGCGCTGGCACCCGGCGAGGTAGCACTGGTCGGCACCGGCCCCGGCGACCCGGAGCTTCTGACGCTGCGCGCGCTGCGCCTGATGCAGCAGGCAGACGCGGTGCTCTACGACAACCTCGTTTCGCCCGAGATCATGGCGCTCGTGGCACCCGATGCGCAGCGCATCTACGTGGGCAAGGAACGCAACCGCCACACCATGCGCCAGGAGGCGATCAACGACCTGATGGTCGAACTCGCCAGGGCCGGCCGCCGGATCGTCCGGCTCAAGGGCGGAGATCCGTTCATCTTCGGCCGAGGGGGCGAAGAGATCGAGACGCTTGCTGCCCAGGGCGTCGCGTTCCAGGTCGTGCCCGGCATCACCGCGGCGGCCGGCGTCGCCGCCTACGCCGGCATCCCGCTCACGCACAGGGACCACTCGCACGCCTGCATCTTCGTCACCGGCCATCTGCGCGACGGCACGATGAACCTCGACTGGCCGGCGCTCGCGCGGCCCGGCCAGACGGTGGTCTGCTACATGGGCTTCCTGGGGCTGGTCGAACTGTGCACCAAGCTCGTCGAGCACGGCATGGCCGACACGACGCCGGCCGCGATCATCCAGCAGGGCACGCAGCAGGGCCAGCGGGTGATCACCGGCACGCTGGGGTCCCTGCCCGACCTCGCCGTCCGGGCACAATTGCATCCGCCGACCCTGATCATCGTCGGCGAGGTCGTGCGCCTGCGCGACAAGCTGAAGTGGTTCGAGCGCATGCAGGCGCAGCCCGCCGAACATCCCGGGCTGCAGCAGGCCTTCGCCGGGTCCTGAGCTCCGTCGGCGCCGACGACGTCGACGCGTCCTGCGGTGCCCGCTAGCGGGAGTGAGTCTGCGCGAGCGGCGGGGCCGTGTCGTGCTGACCGGCGGCTTCCATGCGGGCCGCTTCCTCGATGCGGTGCTCGATCGCGAACACGGCCGCCTCCACGCGCGACGAGAAACCCAGCTTCGACAGGATGTGGCGGACGTGCAGCTTGACCGTGTCGTGGCTGATTCCCAGCGTCTTGGCGATCGCCTTGTTGCTCAGCCCCCTCGAAACATAGGCAAGGATCTGCCGCTCGCGCGCGGTGAGCAGGTCGAGTGAGCTCTCGCGCTCCTGCCGCTGCTTGCCCTCCTCCAGCAGTCCCGCGAGTTTGGCAGTCATCGCAGGCGCGACCACGAGCTCGCCGCGCGCCGCGCGGGAGATTGCCTCGATCACGTCGTTCGGATCCATGTCCTTGAGAAGATAGCCGCGCGCGCCCATGCGCAGTGCCGCCGCGAGATCGTCGCGCGAATCGCTCATCGTGAGGATCACCACCGGCACTTTCGAGCCGGAGTCGCGAAGGCGTCTCAGCAGGCGCAATCCGTCGAGCGGCGCCATGCGCAGATCGATCACCGCGAGGTCGGGCTTGTGGCTCTCGATCAGCCCGACCGCCTCTTCGGGCTTTCCGGTGGTCGCGACCACCCGAAACCCCAGGCGCAATTCGATGAGCTCGGCCAGGCCGAGGCGACACAGGCCGTGATCGTCGACCAGCAGGACACGCAGCGGTTCGATCATCGCCTCCCCCCGTTCGTCGCGCGCGGCTCGGGCGCAGGTTCGGCGACCGGCACGCGCAGCCGGACGCGCGCGCCGCCGTCGGGCGGATTGTCGAACGAGATACGCCCGCCGACCGCGTTCGCCCGGTCGCGCATGATCTCGAGCCCGAAGCTTGCCCGGCCGGAGGTCACCGCCTCGCCGCTGCGCGCCTGCTGCGCGGGAAAACCGCGGCCGTCGTCCTGCACGTTGATCACGACTTCGTCGCCGGCGCGCTCGATGCGCAGGCAGACGCGTCCCGCGCCCGAATGCTTGCGAACGTTCGCAAGCGCCTCCTGCACGATGTAATAGACCTGGATCTCCCGGTCCGCCGAAAGCTTGGGCACGGGCTCCCGGCTGTCGAAATCGAACGCGATGCCGGTGCGCTCGAAGAAGGTGTCGGCCGTCTGCTCGAGCGCGCGTTGCAGCCCGTCCGCATCCATTCCGGCGCGGAAATGGGTCACCAGTTCGCGCACCCGCCGGCTCGCGTTGCCCAGTTCCTCGTTGAGATCCTTGCAGTACCGGCTCGCGCGGGGCTGGTCCTCCCGGAGAACCGCGTCCTGCAGCAGCGGCATGCGCATCCGCATGAAGGTCAGCGACTGGGCCAGCGAATCGTGGATCTCGGCGGCCATTGTCTGGCGCTCTTGCACCAGGCTCGTCTGCAGATTCTCTCGCTCGAGGCGCGCGTTCTCCAGCGCCAGCCCGAACAGCTGCCCCACCGGCCGCAGCAGGTGGATGACCTCGCCGCGCAGCGAGTGCACTCCGTCGAAGAAAAGCGTGAAGACTCCGACCGACCGCCCCTTGTACTCGAGCGGGACCGCCACCGTTCCGGTGCACACCTTCTTGAAGAAAGCGTCGACCGCGAGCTTGCCGCAGCGCGCGGGATCATCGGCAACCTGCACCCCATCGCCACGCAGGGCATCGCCACAGACCCCGCAGGGGTCGATCAGGGCCTCGCGCGCGAGGACCTCCTCGGGCAATCCCCAGGCGGCGACCAGCCGCAGCTTGTCGCCGTCCGGTGACAGCGCACGCACGGCGCCGGCGTTCGCGCCGGCCAGTCGCACGACCGTGACGAGAAAGGCATCGAGCATCGAGCTCGGGCCGCTGTTGTCAATGCCCTTCGCGGTGCCGACTGCCGGGGCCGGGCGCCGGTCGACGAGCGGAATCGCGGATGCCGCC
>JAHEDO010000003.1 GCA_024641185.1 Burkholderiaceae bacterium
TCGTGCGGACGAGACGTGGAGATCGACGTGAACTGCGTCTTCGAGGGCGACGTCGCGCTGGCCGACGGTGTCCGTATCGGCGCGAACTGCGTGATCTGCGACGCGCGCATCGCTGCCGGCGCCCAGATCCTGCCATTCACCCACATCGAGGACGCGCAGGTGGGCGCAGGCGCGCGCATCGGCCCCTACGCGCGGCTGCGTCCGGGCACCGAGCTGGGCGAAGGCTCACACGTGGGCAACTTCGTCGAGATGAAGAACACGAAGATGGCCGCGCACTCCAAGGCCAACCACCTCGCCTACGTCGGCGACGCGGTCGTCGGCGAGCGGGTGAACATCGGCGCCGGCACCATCACCTGCAACTACGATGGCGTGAACAAGCACCAGACCGTGATCGAGGACGACGCCTTCATCGGCAGCGACACGCAGCTCGTCGCGCCGGTGCGCGTGGGCCGCGGCGCGACGCTGGGCGCCGGCACCACGCTCACGCGCGACGCACCTGCCGACAAGCTGACCGTCTCGCGCGCGAAGCAGACCACCATAGACAGCTGGCGGCGACCAGTGAAGAAGGCTCCGCTCAAGAAGGTCGGCTGACCCGCGCCGCGCGGGGAAACAGCGCATCGACCGCAAAACGGGCCGCGAGTACCGAAGGCATCACGGGGAACCTCCCTCCCCAACCGGAGCAACGAAGATGTGTGGAATCGTCGGCGCAGTTTCCCAGCGCAATGTGGTGCCGATCCTGATCGAAGGGCTGCGCAGACTCGAGTACCGCGGCTACGACTCCGCGGGGCTCGCGCTGATCAACGGCGTGATGGAACGCGTGCGCTCGGTCGGCCGCGTCGCGGAGCTCGAGGTGCGGGCCCGCGAAATGGGCGCTTATGCGCCTACCGGCATCGCCCACACCCGCTGGGCCACGCACGGCGGTGTCACCGAGGGCAACGCCCACCCGCACGCGTCGATCAGTCCGGCGCTCGAAATCTCGGTGGTGCACAACGGCATCATCGAGAACCACGAGGCGCTGCGCGCGCGGCTCAAGGGCCTTGGCTACCAGTTCCTGTCTCAGACCGACAGCGAGGTGATCGCGCACCTGATCCACGCCTACGTGACCGAGGGAATGAGCCTCTTTCAGGCGGTGCAGCAGGCGGTTCGGGAGCTCGAGGGCGCGTACGCGATCGCCGCGCTCAGCAACCACGAACCTAACGCGGTGGTCGGCTCGCGCAGAGGCTCCCCGCTGCTGCTCGGCGTGGGCAATGAGGGCACGGGCCGCGGCGAGAACTTTCTCGCCTCCGACACCTCCGCGCTGCTGCAGGTGACGAAGTACGTCGCGTACCTCGAGGAAGGCGACGTGGCCGAGATCCGCCTGGACGGCTACTCGATCGTCGACCGGGACGGCAATCCCGCGGATCGCCCGATCGTCGAGAGCCAGCTGTCGGCCGACTCGATCGAGCTGGGCAACTACTCGCACTACATGCAGAAGGAGATCTTCGAGCAGCCGGGCGCGATCGCCAACACGCTCGAGATGGTCACCAACGGCACCGCGCTGTCGCCGGGCCTGTTCGGCGCACAAGCCGAAGAGGTGTTTGCGCGCGCGAACCAGATTCTGATCCTCGCCTGCGGAACAAGCTTTCACGCAGGGCTCGTCGCCAAGTACTGGCTCGAGAGCGTCGCGAAACTGCCTGTCTCGGTGGAGATCGCCAGTGAATACCGCTACCGCCAGTCAGTCGCCCTGCCCGGCACGCTGGTGATGACGATTTCGCAGTCCGGCGAGACCGCGGACACGCTGGCCGCGCTGCATCACGCGAAATCGCTGGGGCTCGAGGACTCGCTGACGATCTGCAACGTGCCCGAGTCGGCGCTGATCCGCGCGAGCAGGCTGCGCTTTCTCACCCGCGCCGGCCCCGAGATCGGCGTCGCGTCGACCAAGGCCTTCACCACGCAGCTCGCCGCGCTGTTCGTGCTCACGCTGGTGCTGGCCAAGCAGCGCGGACTGCTCGGCGTCGAGCGAGAACGCGAACTGATCGCCCAGCTGCGCCACCTTCCCGCCGCGATGAATCGCGTGCTCGAGTGCGAGCCCGCGGTGCACCACTGGGCGAACCGCTTCGCGACGAAGGAGCACGCGCTGTTCCTGGGCCGCGGCGTGCACTTCCCGATCGCGATGGAGGGTGCGCTCAAGCTCAAGGAGGTCACCTACATCCACGCCGAGGCCTACGCGGCGGGAGAGCTGAAGCACGGGCCGCTCGCGCTGGTGGACTCGCAGATGCCCGTGGTCGTGGTCGCGCCCAACGACGCGCTGATCGAGAAGCTCAAGAGCAACCTGCAGGAGGTGCGCGCGCGCGGCGGCGAGCTCTTCGTGTTCGCCGACCGGGACACGGTGATCGAGCCCTCCGACGGCGTGAACATCATCAACCTCGACGACCACGCGGGACTGCTGTCGCCGATCCTGCACGTGGTGCCGCTGCAGCTCCTGGCGTATCACGCGGCGCTGGAGCGGGGCACGGACGTGGACAAGCCGAGAAACCTGGCCAAGAGCGTCACGGTGGAGTGACGGCGAAGATCCCGCCACCGGGCCGACCTCGGTGCACGAATCACAGGTCCTGCGCTTCCTCGGAAAGTCGCGCCAGCAGGAAAGCCAGGAATGATGGAACGCAGCCGATGTGACTGGACGGCACGGCCGGGCAGTCGGTCAGGCTGACCCGGTCGCCCGCTCCCCGCGCCTGCATCGCCTGCAGCGCGCTCAGCGAGCTCGCGTACGGCACGGACCGGTCGTCCCGGCCGTGGAACAGGCGCACCGGGAGTTCGGGTTTCCAGTCGTGCACGCTGCTGAGCCGCGCAATCGCCTGCACGTCGTCGGCGAGGTAGTCGTCGATGAACCCGGTGTCGAATGTGACATCGGCATCGCCCGGTATCAGGAACCGCAGCAGCACACGACGAAGTTCGTCCCGCACGCTCGAGCCCAGATAGCGCAGTAACCCGGGCGACAGGAGCGCGCCGAGCACTGGCTGCTCGTCCCGCACCAGGTCCAGCAGCCCGTCGAGCGTGGCCTGCACGTCGTACGGGCCCGCGCCGGGCACCACCATGCGCAGCTGCTGCAAGTCGCTCGAGTTGCTGGCCTGCAGCGCACGGTGCGCTGCCATCGTCGTATAACCGCCTTCGGAATACCCGGTCAGGAAAAGCTGGCCGTTGTCGGTCACCCCGTTCCCGCGCCGCCAGGTCTTGGCTGCCGTGAGGAAGTCGACGACTGCCGCGCCCGACGGGGCCGCCAACAGGTAGGGATGAGGTGTGCCGAGGGACGCGCCATAGCCGACGTAATCGGGCGCCACGACGATGTAGCCGAGCGAAGCCATCACGACCGCGACTTCGGAGGCAACCGCGTGGTTGCTGGGCGCTTCCGCGTCCTGAAAGATGGTGCCGTGCTGATAGCTCAGCACGGGGCTCTTCGCGCCCGCCGCCTTGTCCGGCACGCTCACCAGGCCCGAGGCTCGCACGAGCTGGCCATTCGCATCGGTGGTCAGGTATTCCAGCCGGTACGAGGTGACGCTGTACACCGGCCTGAAACCCTCACTGCTCACATTCGCGCTGTCGAGCGCCTGAACGATCTCCGCTGCCGACACCGTGTTGAGCGGCGCGAAAGACTTGAGCTCGCCGGCACCGACAGGGTCGGCCGGCGGCGCCGGCGGATTGTCGCCGTCGCTTCCGCTGCCGCTGCCGCAAGCCGCGATGGAAGCCGCCAGCACCAGAGCCAGGCCCAGGCGCCACCAGCGGGCAAAGAATCTGTTGTACATGCGAGGAACCTTCGGCAATGCTGCCAGCCAGGACAGTTTATCCGCTCCTGACTAGAGCGCCTCTGTAGAGCGCCTCTGTAGAGCGCCTCTGCTTCGGGACCTGCCACCCCCGGCGCGCGCCCCCCGGGAGCGTCGAGACGACCCATTGCCTGACGCTACGCTGAACCTTCGCCGCAACAAAAGCGTCGCGCCATGCGCAAGCGCCACCCCTCAAGTGACGAATGTCAATGTGATTCCCGCACCCGGCTGAGATTCTTACTTCTCGGAAACGTAGAAGCGACGCGCCGGGCCAGAAACCCGGAAGCCGGGCACGACGTCTCGGAATTCCAGGACCAAGGAAAAGATCTGGACTATCCTCCGTTGGCCTGCATGCGGCCGGCGCCGGTTCCCGGGACCGACGTGGATCCGCGCCGACACTGCGACGACGTCAACGGAGAAGGAGGAATTGATATGAGTACGACCCGCACACCCGGCGCGCTGCACCCGCTGCTGCTGCTCGTCGCACTGACGGCGAGCGCTGCGGCGCTGGTCGCGTGCTCCCCGAGCAGCCCGAGCTACAGCCGCGATGTGCAGCCGATTCTGGCCAAGCACTGTTACGAATGCCATGCACCCGGCAAGCCCGGGACCGAAGCCAGCGGCTTCGACATGACCAGCTATCAAGGCCTGATGAAAGGCGGGAAGTTCGGCGCGCTGATCAAGCCGGGTGACGCCTTTACCAGCGCACTGAACATGCTGGTGGAAGGTCGCGCCGATCCGAAGATCCGCATGCCCCACGGCAAGGAAAAGATGTCCGACGGCGACGTGGAGATTCTCAAGGTCTGGGTGAACGAAGGCGCCAAGGACAACTAGCGCCAACGCATGCAGCGCACGGACCGTCGGAACGACTCGCCGCGTTGACAGGCCCCATGCCGGCGATCAGCGTGACGCACGGCGCGCCCGGCGCTGACAGGGCTTGACGCGGCCTCGAGAAAGGCGTGAACTGAGCGTGCATCATCGAGTTGTTTGAGACGGGTAGACGGAAGTGCGACGTCCGCGAAGTCTCGAATGGAGGGCAGCCCTATCGATGAATCCACCGACACCACTTCCATCCAGCCGGTAATCACAGGCCGGTAAACGTTACGGTGACGTGACGAAATGGGGCCACGGACAGTGGCCAGCCAGCGAAGCCCTGCGAAGTCATCGCGGGGCTTTGCATTTCCGGCGCCGCCGGCCTGCGATGAAAGTGGTTGCCGGCCGAGCGGCACGGCATTCCAACGACCGGCGTCAGTCGGGCAGCCAGCCTATTGCGCAACGCCGTTGACGACGAAATGGCGGAAGGTCGCGTATCTGTCGCCAACTTCACGCGCCGCTTTGTAATCAGCGCCGTTGAACCAGGCTTGAAGCTGTTCGCGGCTGTCCCAGACCTGGATGAATACGCGCTTTGCCGGCGTACCTTCGAGCGTGGTGAGATCCTTTTCCCCACCCCCGAGAGCAATCACGCGCCCGCCGGCTGCCTGAACGCTGGCCCGAACCTTGGGGGAATACTCTTTCGAGTAGCCTTCGAGGTTGGTCACGTCGACCTCGCCCACGAGATAGACGGGCGGCTTAGGTTGAGCGTGCAGCGTTTGCACAGCGATGGCTCCAAGTCCAAAGGCAGCGACTGCCAGCGCTGTTGCGTACCGAGCTTTCATCGTTTCCCTCGCTCTGCCTGTCGTTGTGCCGGAGTGACGGGGCGCATTGCACCGTCTTGAACGGAAACCGCGCCAGGGCGCTCTGCCCGGGTCGCGATGGAGGCAACATGTCGGCTCGTAGCATTTGTCGATCTGCCTGACAAATCCTTGACGAAACCGACTCGCGGATGAACTGCGAAGCGGGATATGCGAAGCGGGAACGCGTCAACCCGATTGCTAGTCTTCGACGCGCGGCGTCTTCCTCGTTGCCTTCAACTTCGCCGTCGACCCGCCTTTCTTCTTGGCGGCGCGGGGTTTGACCTTGGACGTACGCCGCCGCGGCACCGGCGTGGGATTTTCGATCGCCTCCGAATGCACGAAGGCGCCCCCCTGGTACACCTCGGCGCGCGCATCGCCAGGCTGCTCGCGCGCCAGCACCTCGGCCGCGAAGGCTTCGCTGTCGTCGGCGGGGCGATACCCGAGGCGCACGGCATTGGCGTTGTCGTACCAGGAACGGCGATTGTTCGACACGCCATAGACGATTTCGAAACGAATGTCGGGATGTTCGATCCCGATCGTCACCAGTTGCGCGAAGTCGCGCGGGCTGATCCAGATCGACAGGCGCCGCTTGTCGATCGGCGCGGTGCCGACGTTTCCGATGCGCATGCAGAACACTTCCATGCCGTACTTGTCCGCGTACAGACTGCCGAGCGCTTCGCCGAAGACCTTGGACACGCCGTAGCGGCTGTCGGGT
The DNA here is from genome assembly GCA_024641185.1 of Burkholderiaceae bacterium. Taxonomy (GTDB): domain Bacteria; phylum Pseudomonadota; class Gammaproteobacteria; order Burkholderiales; family Burkholderiaceae_E; genus Quisquiliibacterium. Next base: position 6,183 of record JAHEDO010000003.1, read on the forward strand.
TTGATGTACACCCGGTGGTCGATCACCTGGTCACGCCGATAGAAACCCACCGCGTGGTTGCTCGTGGCAAACAGGACGCGCTTCACGCCGTTGCGCCGCGCCGCCTCGAACGCGTTGTAGCAGCCGACGATGTTGGCGTTCAGTATGTCTTTCCACGCGCCTTCCACCGAGTAGCCGCCCAGATGCACGAACGCATCGACCCCCTTGGTAGCGCGCAGCATGTCGTTCAGGTTTGCGATGTCGCCCTGGACGAACGTCTCTCCAGCGGCGGGCTTGAGGCGACGGATGTCCGACAGGCGCAGCGCGTACTTTCCGGCGAGTTCCTGGCGCAGGTACGTGCCCACGACGCCGCCGGCACCGGTGATCAGAATCGTCTTCATGGTCTGAGCAACTCCTTTCAGGGTAAGTCTACTGAGCTTTCGCCGCGCCGGTGACTGTATCGACAGGCCGGGCAGGCTGCGACGACCCGCCGCTACCGGATTGTCGAGTTGCCGGGACGTGATCCGGCCGCGCCGTCGAAGTACACTGCACGCATGCAAAACCAGGCGCGTTCCGACGGCTCGCCCGACTGGTCGCCGAGCCAGCGTTATCCGGACTCCGCGGTCCACGTGATCGACGCGAGCTTCGATGCACTGCGGCTGCCGCTCGCCAAGATCGAGCGGCTGGCCACCGGCTGCCGCTGGGCAGAGGGACCGGTGTGGTGGGGGGATGCGCGCTGCCTCTTGTGGAGCGACATCCCGAACAACCGCATCCTGCGCTGGGACGAGGAGAGCGGCGCCGTCAGCGTCTGGCGTCGGCCGTCGGGTTTCGCCAACGGCGCCACGCGCGACCGCAGCGGACGGCTGATTCATTGCGAGCACGGCGGTCGACGCCTGGTGCGTACCGAATGCGACGGACGCGTGGTCGCAATCGCAGAGCGTTTCGATGGCAAGCGCCTGAATTCGCCCAACGACGTGGTGTGCAAGTCCGACGGTTCGATCTGGTTCACCGATCCGAGCTTCGGCCTGCTCGGCTGGTACGAGGGCGAACGCGCGCCGCAGGAGTTGCCCACGAACGTGTATCGGCTGGATCCGAACGGGGAACTGAGCGTGGTCGCAGAGGGGATCAACCAGCCTAACGGGCTGGCGTTTTCCCCCGACGAGTCCGTTCTGTACATCGTCGAGTCGCGGTCGGTGCCGCGACGGATCCTCGCGTACGACGTGGTCGACAACGGTCGCGCGATCGGCGGGCCACGCGTGCTGATCGATGCGGGGCCGAAGGGCACGCCGGACGGGTTCCGCTGCGACACCGCCGGCAACCTGTGGTGCGGCTGGGGAATGGGCGAGGCCGGCCTCGATGGCGTGCACGTGTTCAACCCGCAAGGCAAGCTGATCGGCCGTATCGATCTGCCCGAGCGCTGCGCCAATCTGTGCTTCGGCGGCGTGCACCGCAACCGCCTGTTCATGGCGGCAAGCACGTCGGTGTACGCGCTGTACGTCAACACGCAGGGCGTGGCTTATTGCTGAACGCGCCCCGAGCTGATCCGGGGAAACGGCAGATCCGGCGCGAGTGCCATAATGGCGCCTGCGCTGCAGCCCCGGGACCTGCCCGTCGGCGGGCAGGGCGGCGCGGAGAGAGGTGTGACCGTGTCGGAAGCGTGGATGCCCCTGGTGGTGATGGTGGCCGTCGTGCTGGTCGCCACGGGCGGTTTCTTCTTCGTCGTGACGCGTGGCGCGTTGATCGTGCGCGCGCTGCAGCCGGGCGGGCAGCACCCCGCGGCGCACGTCTACCCGATCTACTCCAACATGCGGCTGATCCGGCTGGTGGACTTCCAGCCGGTGATCGCGGCGATCCTGCTCTTCCAGTACGACCGGCTGGTGTCGATGATCACCGCGGGCATCCGCCGCATGGACCTGCGCGGCAAGAACGTGTTGATCACATCCTGCGCCTTCGGCAACGTGATGCCGCGCGTGGCCGACGCCTCCCTGGGTGCCGGTGCGCGCGAGGTGAAGGTCGTCGACCTGATCCGCAACGAACTCGTGCACGCCGAACGCAAGATGGCCAGTCTGGGCGGTCCGCTCAGTTACCTGCAGCAGGACGCCACGGCGATGGAACTGCCCGACGCGTCGGTGGATGCCAACGTGGTCTTCTTCCTGCTGCACGAGCTGCCGCATCACCTGAAGAACCAGACGCTCATCGAGGCTTGCCGCGTGCTGGCACCGGGGGGCAAGCTGTTCCTTGCGGAGTTTCATCGCCCGCACCTGCGCGTGCTGCGCGCGTTGAGCTGGACCTATTTCATGGTCTTCGAGCCGCTGGGTCTGGCGCTGTGGACCACGCAGGACCCGCTGGCGCAGTTGCAGGCCATACCGGGCATGCAGGCCGAACGCCGCATCGTCTTCTTCGGCAACTTCCAGGTCATCGTGGCGACCAAGGCCGCGGCGTGAATCGAGATCGGGACTGACCGGCCGGACCTCATCCGACCGACCGACGTCGCCTGACCTGGCCTGCGCTGCATTTCGGCGCTTCTGTCTGAATCGGTTGGTGCGCCTGCGATCCGCCGGATCGACACCCGATCAGCGGATCCGCCGGGCCTCGACGTAGAAGCGCTTCTCGTCGGCCTCGCCCATCGAGAACGCCTTCCGGGGCAAGGGACCTTCGCGCACGACCATCCTCGTCAAGTCGCCCTTGCTCAACACCGGCAGATGGACGCCGACGTTGCCGTCGTTCATCGACAGGCGCTCGAGCGCATCGTCACCGTGCACGTAGTCGGCGTGCTTCGCGCCACCGCGCTCGATGAATCGGTCGAGGAACGGCTGCATGGTTCCGACCGCGAGAGTCGACGGTGGATCGACGATCCCGATCACGCTGAAGCGGGACCCCGGCCCGATCAGCCCGACGGCCTGGCGCGGGCCCTCGGCGGCCTCCACATGCTCGCGCATCGCGGCCGCCGACGGCACGTCGGTGCACGTCAGTCGAAGGCCGAACTCCTCGGCCAATGCCTGACGCACGTCGACGGACACCCCGAACAGCAGACGATGGATCGGAGAGAACTCGAGCGCGGGATCGTGGATGTTCACCACCTCCACCAGGGCGAAGCGGCTCGGATGGTCCATGCCCACCGACCCCTTGACGCTGTCCCAGTACGCCTTGGCGGTAGCCAGGGAGTGATTGCCATCGCCGACGGCGAAGAGCATCACCGGGGTGTCGGCCGGCACGCCGTATCGGGCCGCAAATGTCAGCGGATTCGCCAGCGCGTGCAAGGCCCGGACCACCCGTTCACTGCGTTCTCCGTCGACCGCGAATCCGGCGACCCGCCCGCCGCCGAGCATCAGGTCGGTCTCGTACAGTTTCTCCAGCGCCTGGCGTTCGGCGCCGATGGGCTCGATCACCGTGCACGCCGGGTCGTCGACAAGCACGAGGATGTGCGGCAACTCCAGTTCGGCGCCGCGTCGCACCGCGATGCGAGGGGCGAGACGCTCGACCATCGTGCCTTCGGTCGGCCGGATCGGGCTCGTGGATTCCCGACTGAAATCGTATTGCTCCAGATCGAGCTCCAGCATCAGTCCGCGACGGACCCGATCGCCGAGGGTTCGCTCCACGTATACAGCGCCTTCGCGCTCCCGCAGCAGTCCGTCGGCGAGATAACTGCGCATCGTGTCCTGGATCCTGGCGATGCGCGCCGCTGCATCCGGCGTCCCGAGGTATGCCTCGGGGAAGATCAGATGCAGGCTCGAAGGCGCATCGCCGACTTCACGGGCCACGTTGCGCCAGTAATCCGGCTCCGACGTGTACTGATCGCAGGCGATCACGGCCCATTTCGCCAGATCGATCCCTGGCCGGGGCAGCAGGATCCGCGGAAGTCGAAAGCAAGTCTGGGAGGCCATGATTTACCAGTCAGCGGTTGAAGCCCGGCGCCCCGGGATCGGCTAGTAGGCGGCGGAAAGCTCGTCTTGAACGAGAGTCTTGAGCTGCTCGTAGCCCCAGCTCGGCAGCGGCTTGCCGTTGACGAAGAACTCGGGCGTCGCCTTGACGCCCAGTTTTCGAGCGTCCGCGAGATCCTGCTGGACGATCTTGTCGATTTCAGGCGAACTCATGTCACGCCTTAGCCGCTCGAGGTCCAGGCCCACCCCGCCAATGTAGTTCCATACCAGTTCCGGTTGCGGCCGGTGTTGCGGCGCCCAACCGGGCTGGGCGGCGAATATCGCTTCCAGAGTCGGCCAGAACTTCCCCTGCAGATGGGCAGCCGCGAGCATCTTCACCACGGTCTCGGAACCGTCGTGAAACGGCGCATAGCGCTCGTACAGGCGAATCTTGCCGGGGTGGTCCTTCAGCATTCGCTCGACAAGGGGATAGAACTCCCGGCAGGTGTCGCAGGCGGGGTCGAAAAATTCGACGATCTCGACCTTCGCGTCGGGACTGCCGCGCGCCGGGGAGTGGCTGCGCACGAACGTCGACTTGTCGCGCCGGTACGCCTGGGCCGCCGCATCCGCCTGGTAGCTCTGGTAGAACCACGCGGCTGCGACGAAGGCGACCAGGAGGAACACCACCGAAAAAATGACCAGGTTCTTCTGTTTCACTTTGCACTCCTTCTATGACTCAGCAGCAGCAACGCGGTGATCAGCAGGAAGGACAGCGCGGAGAGCAGCGGAATGGTGACGAAGCCGAACCACTGCACATGCACTTCCGAGCAGGGCACTCCTTGCGTGCAGGGCTTGATGCTCTCCGGAATGTAACCCGCCACCAGCAGCAGATGGAACACGGCGATGAGCAGTCCGAGCGCGGACAGAGGCGCAGCGTAGCGCACCAGCCTGCGGTCGAACGGAAACAGACCGATCGGGAGGATGAGCACCAGCGGATACATGCAGATGCGCTGGTACCAGCAAAGCACGCACGGCTGAACATGCATGATTTCGCTGAAGAACAGGCTTCCGAGCGTGGAGACGCAAGCGATCAGCCAGCTCACGAACACCAAGGCCCAGGCCGCTCCCTGCGAACTGTCGGGGGAATTCATCGGCAGGCAATCTCGTCAGGAAACCGGGAACTATACCCGCCGCCGGGTGCTGCCGTTCGGCAACAGGCACCGACTCCGCCGGCAACGTCGAGCCGGGCCGAACCGAGCATGATCGGCTTGACCAGTATCTTGTAGACATCCGGATCGAAGCTCGCCGTGCCTGCACCCGGCAACGCGCCGCCCCTCTTCGAGCACCAGGTGCCGACATAGCCCCAGTTGTGCACCCGGTGGCGCTGGACCCAGCCCTCTGCCTCTTCGACGATGTCCACGGCACCTCGGTATGGCCAACAGTGAACCTGATGCTCGATCAGCGCAGCCGAAAGGCGCTCATCGTGTTCCGCGCGGCTCTCCCTTCCGACACAGGCGCCGCGGCACCTGCGGATCTGCAGCCCGAAGCAGCCTCGCCCGGCGGTTCCTTCCAGCCCGAGAAGCGCAAGGCACAGGGCGTGTTCCTGCGCCAGTTCCCGCAGCTTCATACGCGCCGCGTGCCTCGACGCAAACAGGCCGTACAGGTCCGGGGTCGATCCCAACGCATGGGTCGTGCCGTCCACGAACTCGGGCACGACACCCGTGAGCGTGCGCCTGAGGAGGATCGAGCACAGGGTGCGCGATCGACGCAGACGAATGTTGAACAGCGGGCGCTGCTCCTTGATCATCCGGGCTTCCTGCAGCAGCGCACCGATCTCGCCCGCGGTCCCGATGAAATCGACGCGCAGGGTCTGGGCGATCATTCGCGCTTCGTGGCGCGCTCGCAGATGCGACATCACCCTCGCACGAATGTCGACGCTCTTGCCGATATACAGGGGCAGCGCTCCTTCGCCACGAAAGATGTAGACACCCGGCGACCGCGGCAAGGCCGCCAGACTGTCCGGATCGATCTTCGGCGGCGATTTGCAGCGGGGTTCTTCTCGGGTCATGTCTTCGGCGAAGCGAGCAGCCACGGCGATCTGTCCGGGCTTGCTCGATCCGCGGATTCTATGGGATTGGCTCGAGCGGACCCTGCGGAGCCCCCGGTTCGACAGCTATTGCGTCGACCCGCGCGATGCGGGTCGCGGATGCCGCGGTGGCTGCGCACGCCGCATCGTCTTTTCGACGAGTGCGGTCAGGGCCGGATTGTCGATCTCTTCCGCCAGGAGCCGCGCCGCACTTCCGCTCGCGGTATCGCCCCTCGCCCCTCGGCGCAGATGCGCACGTGCGGTGAGTTCGCGCATGCCGCTGCGGGCTGCGAGGCCGTGCAACTCGTCGATCCACGCCGAGGCCTGTGGCATGCCTTGCGCGACGGCCAGATCGCAGAGCACTTCGAGCGCATAGCCCTTGCTCCACAGGTAGGCATCCGGCAGACGGCCGCCGCGTGCGATCGCGTCGACCAGGATCTCGGCAGCCCGCTGCGGCTGGCCTCGCGCGATGGCGACGAGTCCGAGGCCGCGTCCGGCAATGCCTTCCCAGCACGGATCTCCCAACTGGCAGCCCAGCGCAAACGCCTGCTCCAGGCGCTCCTGCGCGGCGTCCAGTTCCCCACGTGACAGATCGACCTCGGCAAGCAGCGACTTGGGCCAGGGCACGAATGCGGTCCAGCCTCGCTCCGCCAGACCGACAGAGCGCTCGAGCGCTTCGGTCGCCGCCTCGAGATCCCCGCACAGCAGCGACACTCGCCCCGACATGGACAGCGCGTAAGTCACCTGCCTCACGTCACCGATGCTGTCCGCCAGCGCCTCTGCCTCGCGCAGCATCGCGCTGGCTGCCTGGTAGTGCGCCGTGTCGCTCAGCGTCGATCCGTGCACGATGGCGATGCGCGCCAGCTCCGCGCGGTCGTCACCGGCGAGCGACGCCGCCTCGCGCAGCCACACCAGCGCGCGCTCGTAGCGGCCACGCAGAAACTCCACGTAGCCGAGCTCGCGGCACGCTGCCGCCGCCAGCGACGGCGAACTGTCCCTGCCGACCGCGAGCGCCTCGTGGAGCGCCGTCGCCCCCTCCTCGTCGCGCCCGCGCGCTGCATGCACGAGCGCGCTTCCCAGCGCGACGCGGGCGCGCGTGCGCACCGCAGCGTCACCGGTGCCGTCGGCCTCGAGGATTGCGCGTCGCAGGCACTGCAGCCCGGCATCGAGCGCACCGGCGGCCACTGCCGCTTCACCTGCCTCCAGCTGCGCCAGGGCCGCGGCCCGACCGGTTGCCGGCCGCGCGGTCGGCGCAGCCGTGGCGGTACGCATCGCAGCCGCGAGCGTCGCGCCTGGCTGCACGCCCAGTTCGCGGGCAAAAAGCTCGCGGCACGCGGCGGCCTGTCGCGCGGCGCCGATGCCGTCTCCTGCTGCCGCTAGACTTCGCACCAGCAGCGCCTGAAAGTTCTCGTCCAGTGGATTCAGGCGCACCAGCCGGCCGGCGAGTTCAGCCGCATCCGCCGCGGCACCCACGGCCAGACGGGCCAGTGCGGCCTCGCGCAGAACCGCTTCCGCGGTCGCCTGCAGGCGCCGGCGTTCGGTCGCCAGCCAGACCTCGAACGACGGGCTGCTCGCAAAGCTCATTCCCTCGAGCAGCTCGCGGCCGAGGCCAGGCACGCACAAGGCTTCGACCCAGGTACCGCCGGTCGCCACGTCCACATCGACGTAGTCCGTCGACTCGCGCGAGAGCTCGAGCAAGCTGCCGCGCAGGCCGGCGTCGCCGAGCAGACGTCGCAGTTCGCTCAAGTTCCAGCGCAGTGCCGCGAGAGGATCCTCTGCGTCCTCGAACAGGACCCTCGCGACGTGCGTTCGACTCGGAGAGTCCTCACGCCGGATCAGGTAAGCGAGCAGCGCCCACACCTTGTTGCCGCGCGGCGACGGCAGGACAGCGCCGTCGCGCTCGACACGCGGCGAACCCAGGAGGTGGATCGAAATGCCCATCGAGCGATCGTCTCCCAGGGCGGCGGCGCCCGCAAGTTCGCCTTCAGCCCTCGGCGGTGGTCGGGTCGATGATCGACGCGACCCGCGCGACGCTGTCCACCGGGAACCCGCCGCGCAGCGCGTGCTCCCTGACGAGATCCTCGCTCGGGGCGACATATACGCAGTAGATCTTGTCGTCCGTCACGTAACTGTGCATCCATTGGACTTCGGGCCCCATTTCCCGCAGAACACCGCACGACTTCTGCGAGATGGCCTGCAGTTCAGGCCCCTTCAGTGCGCCGGCTCCGGCGATGGCGCGTTCGATCACGAATTTCGGCATGACAGTCTCCCTTAGGGTGGATGGAAGACCGCAGGTTGCGGGATGCGCGTGTGAGCGAGCGTGTGACGCAGTCGAATCACCCCCGCCGGCGAAACAGGTCACCTGCCAAGCCGCCGGTCCGGGCGCGGAGTTCACTCGCGCCGCGTCGCCAGTTCCACCGCCTGCCGCAGCGCCTCGAGCATCGATCGTTCGTCCGCGACACCCTTGCCCGCGATGTCGAACGCGGTGCCGTGGTCGACCGAGGTGCGGATCGCCGGCAGGCCGACGGTGATGTTCACCCCGGCCTCGATGCCGAGCACCTTGATCGGGCCGTGACCCTGGTCGTGGTACATCGCGACCACCAGATCGAAGTCGCCGCGCCCGGCGCGAAAGAACAGCGTGTCGGCGGGCAGCGGACCCTCCACGTTCCAGCCCATGGCCTGGCAGGCGCGCACCGCGGGCGCGATCTTGTGTTCCTCCTCGCCTCGCCCGAAAAGGCCATGTTCGCCTGCGTGGGGATTGATGCCGCAGACGCCGATGCGCGGGTCGGCGATGCCTGCGCGCACCAGCGTGTCGTATCCGCGCGCGATCGTCCGCTCGACCAGACCGGGTTCGATGCGTTCGATCGCGTCGATCAGTCCGATATGGGTGGTGACGTGGATCACCCGCAACCCCGGCGCGACCAGCATCATCGACACCTCGGGCGTCCCTGTCAGGTGGGCCAGCATTTCGGTGTGGCCCGGAAACTTGTGCCCGCCGGCGTGCAGCGCTTCCTTGTTCAGCGGCGCGGTGCAGATCGCGTCGGCCTGCCCGGCTCGCACGAATTCCACCGCCTTGGCGAGATAGCGGTAGGCGGCGTCTCCGGCCAGCGCGGACACGGCCCCGAACGGCAGTCCCGCGGGGATCAGCCCGAGGTCGACGCAATCGACGACCCCGCAGGTGAAATTCGCCTCGGCCGGCCCGCCGACCGCGTTGACCTCGAGGGCCACACCCGCGATACGACCCGCCTCGCGCAGGCGCTGCGCGTCGCCGACAACGAACGGACGGCAGGTGTCGTAGAGCGCCGCATGGGCCAGGCTCTTCATGATGATCTCCGGACCGACGCCGGCGGCGTCTCCCATGGTGATCGCGATCAGCGGGCGATGCATCGATGATTCCCTTTCGAAGTGTTCAGGCGCCCCGGCCGCGACGCCGGATGCCCGCGAGCACGTTGTAAGCGTCGAGCAGCGCCGCGGGCGAACCGAACGCGCCGGCCTTGGTGACCACCGGAATCGGCCGCGGTCCCAGCGTCACCGACAACGGGACGCCGGCTTCGATCTCCCGCAGCACCTGCAGGCCCTGGACACCGGCCGCCGACAGCAGTGCGCGCGCCGTTTCCCCGCCGGTGACGACCAGCGCGCCGATCCCCTCCACCAGCGGCGCCAGAAGGCGTGCCATCGACTCGCAGATCGCGCGCCCGTGCGCCAGGTCATTGTGCTCCTCGAGCCCGGTGCGGATCATGACATCCCTGCCCGCGCCGAGCGCCGCAGCGGCCGATTCGCGCAGCGGCCGCCACATCGGGTGCGCCTCGCCGGTCCGCAGCACCTGCGGCGCGGCGACGATCGACACGAGTTCGGTCTGCGTCTCCAGCGCCCGCGCCTGCCCGCGCGACAGCGCCGACAGACTGCCGACAACGATGAGAATCGGGCCGGCGACGACGAAGTCCGGCGACTCCGCGTGACCTTCGATCCCGGCGGCCCGGGGCAAGTGGGCCGCCAGGCCGGCGGATCCGACCCAGTAGACCGGCAGGCCGACCGATGCGGCGGCCACGGCCGCAAGGTCGGCGTCGGTCTCGGCGTCGCAGACGATGGCCTGCACACGCGCACCCGCGACCAGCAGAGCGAGTTCGGCCCGCAGGTCGCCCCTCACCGTCGGCAACGCGACACTGCACGCCCGCAGGCCTTGGTCGCTGAGCATCGCGACGACGTCGGCCTCGCCGGTCATCGCTTCGTTGGCCCAGATCTCGGTGCGCTCCAGTGCGACGCCATCGACCAGCACGCGCGCGTTGCGGGTCGTGCGGCCCGTCGCCGGGAACGCCGGCGCCACGATGGCGACGCCGGCGCCGGTCAGCACGGTCATCTCGGCAGCGAAATTGCCGCGCAGCGTGGAATCGATCTTCTTGTAGAACAGGCGTCCGGTGGCGGCGCCGGATCGCCAGAGCGCGGCATTGATGTCGCGCGCACGCGCCGGCGCGGCATGGCGGCAGTCGGCGTCGACCGCGAGGACCTGCGCCTGCACACCGGTCGCGCCGTCGAAGACGACGACGCTCTTCAGCCCCGCCTTCGCGGCGCCGATCGCGCAGTCCGCTGCACCCGAAAGGTCGTCGGCGAGGATGAACATCGAATCGGTGTTGACGTGCATCGGATGTCCGGGGCTGCTGTGCCGGCGCGACCTGGGCGTTCCGCGATCGAGGCGGCTACGACGTCAGCGGGACGCCGCCGCCTGCTTGCGAAACGCACTCGCGATCAGTCGCAACGATTCGGGACTGTCCCATTGTCTCGCGCCGTAGACTTTCTGGACCACCCTGCCGTCGGCGCCGATCAGCACGGTCAGCGGAATCTGCGAGGCGCCCAGCATGTTCTCCATCTGCAGCCTGGTGTCGATGAAATGGCTGATCGTCGCGTTGGTCGCTTTCAGCAAGGCCGTGGGCGGCTCGACGTAGTCGTCGGTCGAAATGCCAATGATCGTGAAGCGAGTCGCCTCCTCGTGCCACGCGAGCCGCTCGAGCGACGCCATCTCCTGTCTGCAGGGCCCGCACCAGCTCGCCCACACGTTGATGATGAGCGGCTTGCCGCGAAACTCGGACAGCTTCTTCGACGGCCCGTTCAACCCCCGCAGCGTCGCCTCCCGAAGCGGTTCACCGACGCCGACCTCACCCGGCGTCCTGGCCGACGCGGGCGAGATCGCGCCCGTCGCGCACAGCGCGAACGAGAACGCGACCGTCGTCGCCATCGCCCGCCAGCCCAGGGTCTTCACGGCCGCATCGCGAGGCTCACCCTGCCAGGCACGAGCACCGGCTGCGCCAGGCGCGCGAACTCGCAGAGCAGCGATCGCGTCTTGCGGGGGTCGATGATCTCCTCGACCCAGAACTTCTCGGCCGACCGGAACGGCGAACGCAGCGCGTTGAGCCGCTCCTCGATCTCGGTCAGCTTGGCCTGCGGATCGGCCGCCGCCTCGATCTCGGCGCTGTATGCCGCCTCGACGCCGCCCTCCAGCGGCAGCGAGCCCCAGTACGCGGAAGGCCAGGCATAGCGCAGCGAGAAGCGCCCGCTCGGCTGGTGCGCGACACCGGCGACGCCGAAGGCGTTGCGCACGATCATCGTGCACCAGGGCACCGTCGTCTGGTTCATCGCGGCCATCGCGCGCACGCCGTGGCGGATCGTCGCGGTCTTCTCGGCTTCGAGACCGATCAGAAAGCCCGGGCAGTCCATCAGGTAGACGACAGGAAGGTGGAAGGTCTCGGCCAGGTCGGCGAAACGCACCACCTTCTGGCAGGTCTCGGCGTTCCAGGAACCGGCGTAGTGATACGGGTCGCTCGCCAGCAGCACCACCGGATGGCCCTGCAGGCGCGCCAGTCCGGCGATGATCGAGCGTCCGAAGTTGCGGCCCATCTCGAAGAAGGAGCCCTTGTCGACGACCGATTCGATGATCGGGCGCATCTTGTAGACCTGGCGGCGATTGCGCGGAATCGCGCTCATCAGGAACTCGTCGCCGCGCTCCGTGTCGTCGTCGCATTCGGTGACGGGCGGCAGACCGTACACCGACGACGGCAGGTACGAAAGAAATCGGCGCGCGCACTCGAAAGCGTCGTCCTCGGTGTCGACCGCGGTGTCGATCGCACCGCTGCGCGTCTGGATTTCCGCGCCGCCCAGTTCCTTCTTGGACAGCGGCTGCCCCAGCCGGGCGACCAGCGGCGGGCCCGCGACGAACATCGCCGACTCGCGGGTCATGATCGAATAGTGGCTGCAGGCCAGCCGCGCCGCACCCAGGCCGGCCACCGAGCCGAGCCCCAGCCCGACTACAGGCACCTGCGCCAGGTTGCCGGTCATGAAGTAATAGCTGCGGGTGCCGCCGACGCCACCCGGAAGGTTCGACGCGCCACGGGTCTCGATCGTCTTGACCGACCCGCCGCCGCCCGAGCCTTCGATGATCCGGATGATCGGCAGGCGGAACTCGTGGGCCATCTCCTCGGCCATCAGCGGCTTGTTGCTGATCGACGCGTCGGCCGACCCGCCGCGCACGGTGAAATCGTCGCCGACGACGACTACCGGCCGGCCGTCGACCTTGCCGCGACCGAAGACGCAATTGGCCGGGGTGACGGTCTTCAGGCGGGCGTGCTCGTCGTATTCGCCGACACCGGCGAGCGCCCCGACTTCGTGGAAGCTGTCCGCGTCGACCATCCTGTCGATGCGTTCGCGCACCGTGAGCCGTCCGCCGTCGTGCTGGCGCTTGACCTTGTCGGCCCCGCCCATCTCGCGCGCGAACGCGCTGCGCCGCTCAAGTTCGTCAAGTTCGTTCTGCCAGCTCATCGGGGGCTCCGGTGTCGTCGTGGTTCTCGCCGGGACACAGAATACCGGCCGCCGGGCCGATGCGGCGATTCGCAGCTGCCACGGCTTGCGCGGCGGACGCGGTTCGCGCGGTAGTACCGCTGCGCGACTAGCCCTTGGTCGGGCTGCGATCGGGTCCGCTCGCCCAGCGCTCGGTCAGTGCCTCCAGGTTGCGCGCGGCGGTGATCAGGATCACTTCGTCGTCCGCAGCAAGCTTCGTGTCGGCCTCGGGGAGCAGCCACTTGTCGCCGCGATACAGGCATACCACCCGGGTCAGGTCGGGCAGTTCCAGCCGCTCGAGCGGGCCGGCGTCCGCCTGCTGCGCGACGAAGGAGAAGATTCGCGCCTCGCCCCGGATGTTCGCCGTGATTTCGAGGGGATCGCGTCCCTCGAACATCTCGCCGAGGTAGCGGGCGATGGTGTGCGAGGGAATGATCACGTTCTCGAGGCCGAGTTCCACGCACATGTGCACGAGTTCCGGGTCCTCCACCCTGGTGATCACACGGGGGAAGCCGAGCGATCGTCCTACCAGGCTCGCGAGGATATTGGCCTGGTCATCGTTGGTCAGGCAGTACAGCACGTCGGTATGCCCGGCGTCCGCCTCGCGAAGAATCGCGGGCCTGCCCCCGTCGCCGTGCAGGAAACCGCAATCGAGCGTGTCGGAAAGCGATTCGATGCGCTCGCGCGACTTCTCGATGACGACGACCTCGTGGCCTCGGCGCAGAAGCAGCTGCGCGGTCGCGACGGCGGCGGTACTGGCTCCGACGAACACTGCCCTCATGAGTGCATCCTCCTTCCAAACCAGGTGCCCGGTGCGATCGCCACCAGCACCGCGACGATCTCGAGCCGTCCGAGCAGCATATCCGCGCACAGGACACCCTTGAGCAGCGGATGCAGGTCCGGGCCCGAAATCCCGCTCGACAGTCCGACCGTGCCGAGCGCCGAGACCACCTCGAACAGCGCATCGAGCGGGTCGTGCCCGAACCACAGAAACGGCAGCCAGGACACTGCTATCGCACCGACGAAGAGCAGAATGAAGAACAGGGCGCGGGCGAGTTCGTCGGGTTCGATCGCACGACCTCCGAGGCGCAGTTGCGCGACGGCGTGACCGGGCATGGCGGTACGTCGCATGATGAGCAGGCCGAAACGCAGCAACAGGAGCAGGCGCCACAGCTTGATTCCGCCCGCCGTGGAGCCGACACTGCCGCCGATCACCATCGAGACCATCAGGATCGCCTTCGCGGCCGCGTCCAGCCCGGCCACCGGAAGGGTCGCGAAGCCGGCGGTCGTCTGTGCCGATGTCGCCATGAATGCCGCTTGCCCGACGAGCGCCACCGTCCACCCGCCTTCGTACTGTCCAAGGACGAGCGCGAGCAGACCCCCGGTCACCGCCGTGCACACGAGCAAGGCACGCAATTCGAGATTGTTCGCGAGCGCGCGCCAACCGCTGCGCCAGGCGCTGTGATAAAGCGGCAGCGCGACGGCGCAGGCCAGTGCGAGCGCTGCGACGATGGCTCGCGGCAGCCAGCCCTGGAACGCTGCGAGGCTGGCGTCGCGCGTCGAAAATCCGCCCGTCGACACGGCCGCCAGCGCGTGCGCCGCCGCGTCGAGCGGCGCGAGCCCGGCCGCCCACAGTGCGGCGATGCCGATCAGCGTCAGCGTGCCGTAGGCGGCGACGCTGCGGCGCGCGATCAGGCGTGTGCTGGTCTCCAGATTCTCGTGCGTGACGGGCGACTCCGTCATCGGACGGGCGGCCGCCGCATAACCGAAGATCAGCGCGACGGCCAGCACCACGATGCCCAGGCCCCCGCACCACTGGATCCAGGCGCGCGCGAACAGGAAGCTCGCGGGCCGGTGCTCGATGCCGCCCGCCACGCTGAGCCCGGTGGTCGTGATCGCCGAGACCGCCTCGAACAGCGCGTCGATGAAGCCCAGCCCGCCCGCCATCAGCGGATACGTCAGGGCCAGCGCGCCGAGGGCGAACGCCAGCGCGGTGATGACCAGCGCTTCGTTCGCCTGGAACGATGCCGGCTCGGGCAGGCGCATCAGAAACCAGCCCGCGCCGAGCATCGGAAGAAAGACGATCAGGTAGCGCAGTGCCGCGCTCCAGTCCGCTTCGATCACCGCGACGACGAGCGGGACCGACATCAGGATCGCGAGCATCACCGCGAGCTGGCCGAGATACCGGGCCACCACGCGTGGTCGGACCGCGTATTCGAGGGCGGAGGAGGAGGTGTCCTGGGTCAACGCCGTGGTCCCAGCCTTGGCAAGGGCGGGAGCGGGGGCGCCAACGCGCTCCTCGCGCCGCGATTCCAGTGTGCCACAGGCGCAGGCCCGCGCCGTTGGATACACTCCGGCGTTGCAGCGCCTGCGTGCGCCTCACGCGGAGCGCCCGCCGCACCCGCCGCACCCGCCGCACCGGCCGCACAGCGAGCCAAGAGACACCCGCAAGGAGACACCGACGATGAAGATCTACCACGCAGCCAACACCCGCTCGGTACGCATCCTCTGGCTGTTCGAGGAGCTCGGGCTGCCCTACGAAGTCGAGCGCTTCACGCTCGGCGATCCGACGATGCGATCGCCCGAGTATCGGCGCATCCATCCGATGGGCCGCGTGCCCGCCCTGCAGGATGGTGACGTGACGATCTACGAGTCCGGCGCGATCGTCCAGTACGTGCTGGCGAAATACGGCAACGGCAGGCTCGTCCCGGCGGTTTCGTCTCCGGAGTTCCCGACCTACCTGCAGTGGCTGCACTACGCCGAAGGGATGCTGATGCCGCAGGTCAACGTGATCGTCGTCGAGACGCGGTTCCTGCCGCCGGACAAACGCAACCCGGAGAACCTGGCGCGCGCCACGAAACTGCTGACGCGAATGCTCGAACCGGTGAACGCCGCGCTCGCCGGCCGCGAGTACCTCGCCGGCGAGTTCTCCGGCGCGGACATCATGACCGGGCACGCCTGCGTGATCTCGGCGAAGCTCGGCGCCGATCTTTCGGACAAGCCGAACGTCGCCGCCTACGTCGAACGCCTCAAGGCGCGTCCGGCGCTGCAGAAGGCGTTCGCGACCTAGCGCGGGTCAGAGAATCAATCCCCCGTCCACCGGGATCGTCTGCCCGACGACGTAGGCGGCAAGCGGCGACGCGAGAAAGAGCGCCACGCCGGCCATGTCCCCCGGCGTACCGAGCCGCCCGGCGGGAATGCGCGACAGCGCGCCCTTCAGCCGCTCCGGGTTCTCGGTCGTGACCCGTGTCATCTTGGTCGCCACGAAACCGGGCGCGATGCCGTTGACCCGGATCCCTTCCGGCGCCCAGGCCTGCGCCAGCGTGCGGGTCAGGCCGACCGCGCCGCTCTTCGATGCGTTATAGGCCGGATTGCCGACGGTCGCGTGGTAGGCGGCGGTCGAACTGATCGTGATCAGCGCCCCCTTCGAGGCCGCCAGCATCGGGTAGAACTTCTCCGCGCAGGCCATCAGCGAACTCAGGTTCACGTCGACGACCTTCCGGAAACCCTCGACCTTGAACTCGCCGCGCTTGTACAGGACCATCCCCTGGCTGAGCACGAGCACGTCGAGGCGATCGAATGCCGGCACGCAATGCGCGATCGCGTCGAAGTCCGACACGTCGACCCGGGCATAGCCCAGGCCCTCGAGATCGCTGCCCTCGTCCCTGCGGTAGTCGGAGGCACTCGCGCGCGTGCCCCAGACGTGAACCGCCGCGCCTCGCGCCCGAAACGCCTGCGCGATTCCGTTGCCGATGCCGCTCGAACCGCCGACGACCAGCACGGTCCTGCCGTTGAAGTCCAGTTCCAAATTCAATGCTCCCTCGGTTGGCCGGGTCGTATGGGCCTCTCGCCGCGAACGGCCCGGATCGATACCGCCCGCCGTCAGGCCTTGGCCGAGAACACCGAGCCCCAGAGCGCGTCCCACAGTGCGCCCGAGATGTCGGTGACACGGCCATCGGTCTCGAAAAACTTGTTCGGAATCTGGAACATCGCCAGCATCAGGCCGCCGCGCGGCGACCAGGCCACGTGGCGGCTGCCCGCCGGGCGCCAGATGAATTCGCCAGGCCCGCACTCGATCCCCTCGTCCGGACCCGACTTGTCCACCAGGTGCCCCTCGAGCACGTAGGTCTGCTCGATCAGCACGTGCTCGTGGTCGGGGAGCACCGCGCCGGGCGCCATGCGCAGCAGCGAGGTCACCAGCCCGCTCGCCTTGTCCACCAGCAGGGGCTTGGCCTCGATGCCCGCGAACCGGGTCTGCTGCCAGGGCAGGTCCTTGACCTTGACCAGACGCGACGCCAAAGGGTCGAGCCCCGTGTGAGCGGCGACGTTGGGGGAGACGGCTGTCGTCATGTCGATTCCTCACTGGAAGATGTCCGCGCCTGATGACGGGATCGCCGCCCCTGCGAGACGTTTCGCCGGGGTGGCCGAACTGCATCGCATTGTCGTGAAAGACACGGCGCCTGTCACGTTCGGCGCTTGCCGGCACTGCGCACACGTGACAGCATCCGATCGACCCACCGCGTACGACAGGGAGGCACCGCGCATGATTCAGAGCTTCATCGCCACCATCAAGGTCAAGCCCGGCCACGAAGCCGACTTCGAGGCGCTTGCCCGCAAGCTGGTGACCGCGGTCAACACCAACGAGCGCGGCTGCCTGCTCTACACGTTGAACAAGGGCGAGGACCCGCACACCTTCGTCTTCATGGAGCGCTACGTCGACGAGGAGGCGGTCAAGGCGCACCGCGGCACCGAGCACTACCGTTCGCTCGGGCGCGAAATGGGCCCGCACATGGACGGACCGGCGCAGGTCCTGCGCCTGAAGGAAGTGGGCTAGGCCATGCTCGAACGCGTCGACAGGATGCTGATGGCGGTTCGGGATCGCGCGCGTGCCGCGCAGACCTTCGAACGCCTGCTGGGGGCGGTGCCCGATCGGGAGGACAGCAGCGCCGTGCTTGGCGCGCGACGCAGCGTGCTGCGCGTCGGCGAAAGCGAACTCGAACTCTGCGAGCCCGCCGGACCGGGGCCGGTCGCCGATTTCGTCGAGCGCTGGGGCGAGGGGCTGTTCGCCGCAGGCTATGCGACTTCCCGCCTCGAAGAACTGGCCGAGCGTCTGAACCGCCAGGGCGTGGCTTTCCTGCGCGAAGGCGGGCAGTTGCATCTGCCGGGCAGCGCGACCGCCGGGTTCCCGATGGTGATCTCCGCGCTGGCCGAACGCACCCGCATCGGCACGGTCAGCTTCTTCTACGAGGCGACGAACACCCTGGATTCGGACTGGCGAGTGATCGCGCAGCGATACGTGGATCTGTTCGGGCTCGACCCCAGCCGCTTCTCACCGATCGCCAGCGAGCGATTCGGCTACGAAGGTACGCTGACCCTGTTCGACCCCCCGGCGCGGCTGGACCGCATCGAACTGTCGCAGACCTTTGCGGACCGGCCGAGCGCGATGCGGCGATTCGTCGAGCGGCGCGGCGGCGACTCACTGTACATGTGCTACATCGAGACGCACGACCACGATGCGCTGAAAGCGCGCCTGCTCGGCGCCGGCGCGACGCTGATCCCGCGCGGACCCGACATCGCGAGCGAACGCGACGGCTTCTGGGTGCACCCCAGGAACCTGCACGGCATGCTGCTGGGCGTGTCGCGCACCACCCTCGCCTGGGAGTGGTCCGGCCGGCCGGAGCTGGTCGAGCCGCTGCGCTGACCGTCAACCGGCCCGGTACGGCCGTCAGCTCGTCGCGGCGAAACGGTAGGGTCCGCCGCGGGCCAGCGCGGCCCGGTACGCGGGCCGCGCCTGGAAGCGCTGCACCCAGGCTTCCAGGTGCGGGTACGCGGCACGCTTGCCGTAGGCACCCGCGGCCTCGCCGACGAAGCTCATCTGCACGTCCGCGGCGCTGAACTCGTCTCCGAGCAGGTAGGGCCGCGCTGCCAGCACCGAGTCGACGTAGCCGAGGTGATTGGCGATTTCGCTGTCGATCCGGGGCGCAAGCGGCGCAGCCGCCTCCCCGAGCCGCGACACGTACAGGTGCAGCAACAGTGGCAGCATCGCCGAGCCCTCGGCGTAGTGCATCCACTGCTGGTACTCGTCGAAGGCCGGTGTGTCGGTCCCAGGCCGCAGACGCCCCGCGCCGTGGCGACGCACGACGTAATCGACGATCGCACCGGACTCGATCAGCGTGCGCCCTGAATCGGTGAGCACCGGCGACTTGCCCAGCGGATGGACGGCCTTCAGTTCGGGAGGCGCGAGCCGCGTCAGGGCGTCGCGCTGGTAGCGGACGATTTCGTAGGGAAGCCCCAGTTCCTCGAGCACCCACAGAATGCGCTGAGAACGCGAGTCGTTCAGGTGATGCACGACGATCATGGAAGCCTCGGTAGTTTGCGAACGGAGCACCGCGAGAGCGGCGATGCGCCAACAGGCGCCTGCGTGAGTGAACGCAATCCGCCGTGCGGAAAAGGCGGCGCGTGTCCCGTCGACACGCCCGCCTTCTCGCCTGTTACTTCTTGCGCCTGTTACTTCTTGCTCTTCTTCGGTGCCGGCTCGACGGAAATTGCCACCGCCTCGACGTAGTCGACCACGACCTGATCACCCTTCTTCACGACCTTGAAGTGATCCGGGTTCTTGACGTCGAGCTCGACGACATTTCCCTTCGGGCCCTTCAGCGTGATCGTCTTCTTCTTGGGATCGACCGCGACCACATCGGCGATGATCGTGATCTGGCGACCCACGGCGCCGGCCGGTTTCTCGCCTGCCTTGGCGCGCGCCATGTCCGAGCTCTCGGTGCTCTCGCGTATTCCGTCCCCTTTTCTGACCTGCATGGTCAGCGCGCGGACGTACTGCACGACGACGTCGTCACCCACCTTGACCTGGTCGAAATTCTTCACTTCTTCGCCCGCGACGAGATCGAAGACCCGGCCTTTGGGTCCCTTCAGGGTGACGGTGCGGGTCGCCGCATCGATTGCGACCACCCGCGCAGACGCCTTGACCGCCTCCGCCATGGCCACCTTGCCCGGTTCGCTGGCGCCGATCGCCGCCGCGGCGGGTGCGTTCTGTGCAAGAACCGGTGTCGCGGAAAAAGCGACCGCGAGCAGGCCCGCCAAAATCGAAATACGCATGCTTGAAATCTCCCTGGGTTGTGTGGATTCGGAAGCCAACCGGCGTCGTGCTCGCCGCGCGTCGGCGTTCCTCAAACGCGCAACAGCGGTCCGTAATGTGACGCCGTTGATGGCCAACCTTGAATATTGACAGATTCGGGCGCAGGCCGCTGTGTTCGCGGGCCGCGCCCGGGGATCAGGGCGCTACGTCCTCGCACCCGCGACGCGGGTCGAAGGCGTCCGCCCTCGCGACGATGTTCACCAGCGGAAGTTGGCGCCGATCATCGGTCCGTTGAAATTCATGTCCTTGACGGAGCCGCCCGACTTGAAGTTGTAGCCGATGTATCGCCACATCGCGCCGACTTCGCCCCAGTGGTACTGATACGCGATGCCGATGGCCCCCTGCCAGGTCGACTTCGAGTCACCCGCACCCACGTCCAGATAGTAGGGCATGGACCACACCTTGTTCGCGCCGAATGCATAGCGGCCCTTGACGCCGACGACCGCGTCCCAGACCGTGTCGCTGACGTTGGCCTGGCCGCTGCGTTCGATCACGATCGGCCCGAGGTTCCCCGACAACGACCAGTCGAGGCGCTGCTTGATCTGGAACATCCGCGCCCCGGCAATCACGTCCATCGTGTAGTCGGGTTTGGCCGCGACCCGATACTGGCCGGCGAGCGTCCAGATCGTGCCCTTCATGTCGTAGCTCAGATCGGCGGTGGCGTTGCCCGGAAGACCGAGGTCGCTGATGGGCACGCCCGACTTGTTCGCACCGAGGTCGAGATACAGGATGTCGGTGAACGCGCCCCATCGCCCGTTGTGCATACCCAGCGACCCCATGAACGTCATCTTCAGGTGGTCGATGATCGTCCCGGCGTCGATGTCCAGGCCCGAGCCTCCCGAGCCGGAGGGAAAGGTCAACGAGCCGCCAATGGTCGGCAGATAGCCGTAGACCATCGCGGAGTATTGCCATGTCCCGGAATTCCCGGCGGTCTGATTTGCCTGCGCGCCTGCCGGCAAAGGCAGAAATGCCCCGGCGGCGAGCGCCAGAGCGGCGGCCTGGTAACCAAGTCGGATGCGAAAGCTCATTTGGACCTCGCTGGGTTGCTGTATCGAATGGACGCTCATGACCGATCTTCAGCCAACGCGCGCGTCGTGGCAAGTCGCCGGCGGATCGCGCGCGGCACCTCGCGGCGCCGATCGCGATCGCACATCAGGGCGTCAGGCGGCTGATCTTGTTGCCCTGTATCCCGAGGCCGGCCATCAGGCCTTTCTGGCCGAAGATGAAGGCGTAGATGTCCTTGTTCATCGTCTTCGTCGTCGTCGACTTCGCCATGCCCTCGTCGACGACCACCACGCTCGGACCCACGCCGACCTCGAAACCTTCGTTGGACTCCAGCTGCTTCAGCGCGTCTTCGTGCATGAAGATCATCGCGTAGCCGTACTGCTGGGCCCCGGCCTGCAGGCCGTACGACGCGCCCGCGGTGCTGTAGTACGCCACGGTCTTGCCGCCCCGGATCAGTGCGCCTTCTCCGTACTGACCGCCGACCACGAATCCGGCCTTCGTGACGGTCGGAAAGATGAGTACGGCGACCGCCTTTGCGGCCAGGGCCTTTGCGGCAGGCGTTGTCGCGTAGAGTTTCTGCAGTGCGGTCCGCGCCTCCCCGTCCAGCTTGGCGGCCTTGGCGCTGTCGGCCGCAGGCGCGGACGTTCCGTGCAACAGGAAGGCGGTAGCGCAAAACGCTGCAATCAGGAGCTTCATTCTCATTTCAGATCATGTCCTCGAGACGTCCTTGCCCACGGAACGAGTAGTGGCCGCTCCGCGGGCGTCCGACAAACGTGGCCCGGCGCAATCACCCGCCACCCCAGGATGATACGTCCATCGGGGCACATCAGCCCGCCTGCGAGCAGGGAAATCAGACTTTGCCGAGATCGGATTGCCGGGATCGCAGCGGCGGGGATCGCTTTCGCCACGCTATCATCTGTCGACCCCATGAGCGTTCTTTCCGCCAGCAGATGCGCTGCCCCGCGATGAAATCCACCGACCGGCCGTTTGCCCGCCTGGCGCTGGCAATGGCGCTCGCCGGCGCAACCAGTCCGACGCATGCCGCCAGTCAGTCGGTCACGGAGTTCTGGCCGGAGATCGACGTGTTCGTGAAGCTGGACGACCGTTGGCGTCTGTTCCTGCTCGCAGGTGCGACGCGGGCGAGCGAGACCGGCGAGAAGTCCGAGGGCACGCTCGGCGTCCATATCGACTACTTCGCCGCCCACCTGCCGGACTGGTCGCAGCGCGTCCTTCCGAAGGCGGACCAGCGCTTCCATCTGATGTTGCGCGCGGGGTACCAGCGGGTGGGTCAGGCGGGGGGCGGCGGCGAGGACCGGGGGGTCGTCGAGGCGACGCTGCGCAGCGACCCCCTGTTGTGGGACGTGCAACTGGCGAACCGGAGCCGGTTCGACCTGCGCTCGATCGACGGCGATCGGTCGTGGCGATACCGGAACCGGACACGTATCGAGCGGACATGGTCGCCGACCATGGCGCTCGGCGAAGCCGTCGGCGGGGCGGTCACCTGGCTCGGTGCCCAGACGCTGACGCCTTACGCGATGTACGAATTCTTCTGGGACAGCACCGAGTCGCAGTGGAATCGCCAATACGCCCAGATGGGTGTCGAATTCGAATTGCAGAAGGACCGGAGCCTGGACATCTACCTGGCGCATCAGGAGCAGACCCGGTCCGCCGGCTCGAGCTTGACCGCTCTTGGCGTAACATTCACTTTGAAATATTGACGTAAGGGATCTTGGGCACGACCTGCCCGGCCCATCGTTACAACTCCTATCCTGCTCCAGGACAAATGGCCATGCGCAATATGCAAAAACTCCTTGCCGCCGCTGCGGCTTTCCTGACCCTGTGTTTGCCTTTCGGTGCAAATGTCGCCAGCGCCTCGGACGCCAGTGAGGCACAGGCGACCGTCGAAAAGGCGCGCGGCAGCCTGAAAGGTTTCCTTGGCGACAAGGAGTACGCGAGCCTTCCGGCACTGATGCACCAGGCGAAGGCGGTCGTGATCTTTCCGCAGGTGCTCAAGGCGGGGTTCTTCCTGGGCGGTTCGGGCGGAACCGGCGTGTTGCTCGTGCGCGACGAGAAGACGGGTGACTTCGGCCAGCCCGCGTTCTACACGATGGGCTCGGTGAGCTTCGGCCTGCAGTTCGGCGGATCCGCCGCCGAAGTGGTAATGCTCGTCAACACGCAGAAGGCACTCGACTCGATGCTGAGCAACAAGCTGAAACTGGGCGGCGAGGCGTCGGTGGCGGCCGGGCCGGTGGGGGCCGCGCAGAGCGCGACCATCACCGCGGACTTCGTCACGTACGCGCGTGCCAAGGGAGCATTCCTCGGCATGAGCGTCGAGGGCTCCGTGCTGGACGTCAGGGACAGCCTGAATCACGCCTACTACGGCAAGCCGGTCAGCCCCGCCGACATCCTGGTCAGCAAGACGGTGAGCAACAAGGGTGCCGCGGCTCTGCGTGCCACGCTGAAGGCTGCCGCGAAATAGCCTTGCCTCGCCCCGACGACCTGGAGCCGGCGGCCGCGAGAAACGTCCGGCGCCAGAGAAATCCGATCCGGACAACTCGGCGATGAGCGGCCGCCTGCTGACACATGTCGGGCGCTTCTTCGCCTACAGCCTGCTTGGCGTCGTCGTCGCGGTCGTCGTCGGATACAGCTTTCGGCTGAAGGCGATGCCGGACCTGATGGTCTGGCACACGGTCACCCTGCAGTCCGAATTCCACGCGCGAGATGCCGATCGCGTGCGCACTCTCGACGGCTACCGAGCGCTCGAGGAGCGACTGTTCACCGAACTTCAGACGAAGGTCTACGACCAGGTCGCCCCGGAGAACCGACTCCGGTTCGGACGCTATTCCCGCAGCGGTATCGCCGACCCGCTCGCACAGCCGGTGAACTGGAACCGGACGTTCGAGCTGACCGCTCCCGCACCTCGCGGCGGCGTGCTGGTCCTGCACGGCCTGTCGGATTCGCCGTATTCGATGCGCGCGCTGGCCGAGCGGCTCAACGCGCGCGGATTCCATATCATCGGCTTGCGCCTGCCAGGGCACGGCACGGTGCCTTCGGGGCTGCTGGACGTGAGCTGGAAGGACTGGGCCGCCGCGGTGCGCCTTGCCGCGCGCGAACTGGAACGACACGCGGGCAAGGGCAAGCCGCTGTACATCGTCGGTTACTCCGCCGGCGCGGCGCTCGCCGTCGACTACGCGATAGCGCGTGCCCAGGGCGAAGACCTGCCGCCGGTTTCCCGGATGGTCCTGCTGTCACCGGCGATCGGCGTGTCGCCCGCCGCTGCGCTCGCGGTCTGGCAGCAACGGATCGGCCGGATCATCGGAGTCCCCAAGCTCGCCTGGACCGACATCCTGCCGGAGTACGACCCGTACAAGTACAACTCGTTCACTGCGAACGCGGCCGAGCAGATCTACGCGATCACGCATGCGATCAAGGAGCGTCTCGATCGCGCGGCAGGGTCCCCTGCGCCGGCGGACCTTCCACGAATCCTCGCGTTCCAGTCCGCGGCCGATGCCACCGTCTCGACGCCGGCCCTGATCGACGCGCTGTTTCGCTCGCTCGCGCCAGGCCGGCACGAGCTCGTTCTGTTCGACATCAACCGCGAGGCCGACGTCGCGAATCTCTTCGCACCCGGCGCACCGGATTTCCGGGAGCGGCTTCTCGGCGGGCCCGCCTTGCCGTTCGAGTTGACCTTCATCGCCAATGCGAGTGACGCGACGGACTCGATGGTCGCGCTCCACCGCAGCGCGACGAGCGGCGAACTCACCGAACAGCCGACCGATCTGGCATGGCCGCCAGGGACGTTCTCGCTGACCCACGTCGCACTGCCGTTTGCCCCCGACGACCCGATCTACGGCGAGCGCCGCCCGAAGGGCAGCGGGCACATCTTTCTGGGCGGCAGCGCGCTGCACGGCGAGCGCGGCCTGCTCGCGGTTTCGCCGGCTGATCTGATGCGTCTGCGCCATAATCCGTTCTTCGAATACATGGCGAGGCGCATCGACGATTTCCTGGTCGACGAGTAAGTCGAGGCGCGCGATCGTGAGCCTTCAGACAATACCCGACGCCCAACACCGGATGATGATCCGGGATCCTGCCGACCAGGATGCACGCGAGCGACGGATACCGGCCGCCGTACCCCCGGGAAGCGTTCAAGACCGGCGCGTTCGCGCGGCGCATGCCGTAAAGCGATGGCTTGCCGCGTGCCTCGGCGTGGCAGTGCTCTGCGCCGTCCCCGCACGCGCCGAGTCGCCGGCCACGCCGGCCGACGCGACGACGGCGAAGCGCCCACGCATCGGCCTGGTCCTGTCTGGCGGCGGCGCCCGCGGCATCGCGCACATCGGTGTGCTCAAGGTGCTGCGCGACCTGCACGTACCGATCGACTGCATCACCGGTACGAGCATGGGCGGCATCGTCGGCGCCATCTACGCGACCGGCACACCGGTCGACGAGATGGAAGCCGAGGTCAAGGCGATCGACTGGAAGGAGGTGCTCAAGGATCGCCCGAACCGCACGCTGATGAGCGAGCGGCGCAAGGAGGAGGAGTCGGGTTACCTGGCGCGCCCGGAAATGGGTTTTCGCGACGGCGCGGTCCAGTATCCCAGCGGCGTGCTCTACGGGCAGAACATCGAGCAGCTTTTCGGCGAGCTGGCCTCGCGCGGGGAGCGTGTAAGCGATTTCACGCGCCTGCCCTACCCGTTCAAGGCGGTCGCCACGGACATCGAGACGGGCACACCCTATGTGCTGGAGAAGGGGTCGCTCGCCAAGGCGATGCGCGCGACGATGTCGGTGCCGGGCGCCATGGCGCCGATGGAAATCGACGGACACCGGCTCCTGGACGGGGGGCTGGTGCAGAACCTCCCGGTGGACCTGGCGCAAAAACTGTGCGCCGACGTGGTGATCGCGGTGAACCTCGGCTCGCCGCTGCTCAAGGGGTCGGAGCTGGATTCGCTGTTCGCGGTGAGCGCGCAGATG